>NZ_VOYO01000023.1:0-35016 GCF_013420255.1 Acinetobacter sp. YH01021 | reverse complement strand
AAAATCATTTGAATGATTTCTTCTTGGTCTACGTGCCATAAAATACTCCATATATTGATGTTTATAACATCATTTGAGGAGCAGAATATCACTTATAGGAGTTGTTCAAATTTACGGATCCATCTCTATTTTGCATTTTATTGAGAGGAATTAACGAAACAATAATTTCAGTACCATTTTTAGATTTTGCAATTAAATCATTTATTTTTAACAACTTGAATCCTGTTTTTCTAAAGATTTTTCCAATTTGGAAAATAACTTAAAATTAAATTTGAACGATAAAAAAAGCACTTATTAAGTGCTTTTTTTACTGTTTATTCTTGCTTAGATAGCAACAATATTTACAGCATTCGGTCCTTTTTGACCTTGAGCTACACTGAATTCAACCAGCTGGCCTTCAAGCAAGGTTTTAAAACCTGAACTCGCAATTTCACTGAAATGAGCGAAAACATCTGGACCTGATTCTTGTTGAATAAAACCAAAACCTTTAGTTTCGTTGAACCACTTTACAGTACCTTTAACAACATTTGAGTTTGACATAATATATCCTAATAATTTTTAATAATTTTTTAGTCAATTTATTGACTGAATATAACTTTGAAATAATAAAGAATGAGACTTAAAATCTGAAAAAAAACGAAGGATTATGACTAAAACTACGATACTTAAAGAAGATTTACCGAAACAAGACTTTTTTCTAGTTAAGTTAACTATACACGAAAAATTTAATTAATCAAGTTTTCTTATATATATATTTATTTTATTTATTAAAAAGTAAAATTTATAATTATTTCAATAAGATTAAGCTTTCATTGTCATGATAACAAAATAAGAGTAATCTGCTGTACTGGTAAATTTGATAAGTAATGAATGCGATTATATAGCTCTGTAATAACAATATTGGCCTTTTTAATTTCGGGAATGATGCTTTTTTCTCACTTACAAAATATCTATCACCCTCCAAATTTGGACTCATACTTTCTATTTAGATAGTCAAATATAAAAACAGAAACCGCTTTTTAGGCGGTTTTTATGTTTAAGCGAGACTTATCAAACAATAAATAGCATCTTCTAATCTAGAGTATCTTATCTACATAATAAAAAAGGACGCCTCAGCATCCTTTTTTACTTTCACTCAATTAATCAAACAAACGATCAAAGAATGATTTTTTCTTTGGTGATGATTTGCTATCTTCACCATCCATGGTTTCTTGCAGTTCTTTTAACAGTTCACGTTGACGTGCACTTAAGTTGACTGGAGTTTCTACCACAATACGGCACAGCAAGTCACCTTGCATGCTGGTACGTACCGGTTTAACACCCTTACCACGTAAACGGAACAGTTTACCTGTTTGCGTACCTTCAGGAATTTTCAGACTAACACGGCCATCTAGCGTAGGAATCTGAACTTCCTTACCTAAGGCTGCATCAGCAATTGATACCGGCACATCCATATACAGGTCAGCGCCATCACGCTGGAAGATTTCATGCTCACGCACCACCACTTCTACGTACAAGTCACCTGACTGACCATCACGGATTGCTTCACCCTTACCGGTCAAGCGAACGCGGTCGCCATTATCCACACCCGCAGGAATAGTGACTTCCAGAGTTTGCTGACGATCCGACACACCTGAACCATGACATTTATTACATGGGTTCTTGATGATCTTGCCCTGACCACGACAGGTACTACAAGTTTGCTGTACGGAGAAGAAACCTTGCTGCATGCGCACTTGACCAGCACCATGACAGGTACGGCAGGTTTCTACATCGTTTGGATTTTTTGAACCCTTACCATCACAGGCATCACACGGTGCCGGTGCAGTAAAGGTAATGGTTTTCTTGACGCCTTTGACCGCTTCTTCCAGGGTCAGTTCCATCACATAGCGTAAGTCAGAACCACGGCGTGCGCGTTGCTGGCCACGACCACCGCCGCCACCAAAAGCACCACCGAAAATATCACCGAACTGGCTAAAAATGTCTTCTGCGCTGAAACCACCGCCGAAGCCGCCACCGCCGCCCATACCACCTTCAAAGGCCTGATGGCCCATACGGTCGTACATGCTGCGCTTTTCACCATCAGAGAGCACTTCATAGGCTTCTGCTGCTTCTTTGAATTTCTCTTCAGCTTCAGCATTGTCCGGGTTACGGTCTGGATGATATTTCATCGCCAACTTACGGTAGGCTTTTTTGATTTCATCATCACTAGCGGTTTTAGCGACACCCAAAACCTCATAATAATCACGTTTAGCCATGTCTGGCGATGCTCCTCACGGAATTTTGTTTAATATTCAACTGAGGTCTGAAATTGGGGTCAAACCGAGTTTTACAAGGGGAAATATGAAAAAAATTATACGCTTTAGAACACAGCTTTGTTTTGAGAGAATTTATAGAAGCCTTTAAACCAGGCATTGATCAGGAAAATAAAAGCAATAAAGCTGAAAATCACTCCGGTCACCACACAGGCTTTGACCCATAACTGGCTGTCCCAGGCAAAGAAAAACAGGGGAATAAACCACAGTGCAGCAAAGATCGCCAAAATGGTATAAATCACGATATTACGCATGATCCACAGCGCCTGTGCCTGTAACCAGACTTCAGCATAATCAACTTGAGTGACTTTACGTGCGAACCAGTAAGCCAATAGTCCACTAAACAGGGTAAATAAGGCCAAAAACATGAAGACATAAGCCATCGCTACGGAACGTCGCATCTTGGTTAATGTATCTTGAGTCATGTTCGGTTCAACCTCGTTACCGTATTGGCAGCTCGGCCAATGCAGCAATTACTTATTTTTTTAAATTATAAAAATCTCAGGTGCTACTATATTGAAAATTTCCAAATTTCGCACCTGAAATTATGACAAATTTAAACAGAATTTAAACTTTTTTTCACTTTAAACCACTGTGCATATAGTGCAGGCAGGAAAAACAGGGTCAATAATGTCGCCACAATCAAACCACCCATAATCGCCACCGCCATTGGCCCGAAGAAAATACTGCGGGACAAGGGAATCATGGCCAGAACTGCAGCCAGTGCGGTCAATACGATCGGACGACAACGGCGTACTGTGGCATTGATGATGGCATCCCACTGCGACTCTCCGGCCTGAATATCCTGCTCGATCTGGTCAATCAGAATCAGCGAGTTGCGCATGATCATTCCGGATAAGGCAATCGTTCCGAGCATCGCAACAAAACCGAAAGGTTTATTGAAAATTAACAGGAATAACACCACTCCGATAATGCCTAAAGGTGCGGTCAGGAACACAATAAAGGCCCGTGAGATGCTCTTGAGCTGAATCATCAGCAGGGTCATGACGACTGCGAGGAATAAAGGCATGCCGGCATTCACCGAGTTCTGTCCACGAGCCGATTCTTCAACTGTACCCCCCACTTGCAGCAGATAGCCATTCGGCAGCTCTGCCCGGATTTTTTCCAGTGGCTCTTTGAGTTCATTGACCACAGTAGCGGGCTGCAACTTGCTACGAATATCGGCACGCACAGTAATGGTCGGCAAGCGGTTACGATGCCAGATCAGACCTTCCTCAAAGCTGTATTCTATTTTGGCCAGCTGCGCCAAAGGTACCGAGGGACCACGTGACGTCGGTATCGCCAGACTGCTTAAAGAAGCGACATCAACGCGTTCAGCCTGAGCACCACGCAAACGGATCTCGATCAGTTCACGTTTTTCACGATACTGATCAATGCCGGCCCCCAAAATCGAGCTGTTGAGTACATTGGCCAGTTCACTGCTGCTCACCCCCAACTGACGGGCACGATCCTGATCAATCTGCAATTTGATGACTTTGCTCGGCTCGCCCCAATCCAGATGTACATTGGTGGTATTTGGATTTTCTCCCACGGTGGCTGCAACTTTCTGCGCCCATTCACGGACTAATTCTAGGTCTTCACCTGATACCCGGAACTGTAGTGGATAGCCCACAGGCGGGCCATTTTCCAGCAAGGACACCCGGGTACGGACTTCCGGCAATAACTTTCGAATCTGGTCACTTAAGGATTTGCGGATTTCATTACGGTCTTCCAGCGATGAAGCCAATACCACAAACTGGGCAAAACTGGTTTGCGGCAACTGCTGATCGAGCGGTAAATAGAAACGCGGCGATCCCATCCCGACATAAGTCACATAGTTATCAATGCCCTCTTGTTTCGATAAAAAGGCTTCGACTTTTTTTACTGCAGCTTCAGTGGCTTTGAGGGAAGCACCTTCTTCAAGTTTGAGATCCACCAGAATTTCAGCCCGGTTCGAGGGCGGGAAAAACTGCTGCGGCACCAGCTTAAACATTAAAATAGACAGAATAAAAATTCCGACCGTGGCAGCAATGACAGTTTTACGATAGGTCACACAGGCATCGACCCAACGGCGAAAACCCCGATAAAACCGGGTTTGATAGGGGTCATAATGTTTACCGGCGTGATGCACAATCGGCTGAGGTTCTGGCTGTTTGCGCAGACGTGCCCAGAGACGCTGGTACCACGGCGCTTTTTGAATTAAATCTTTGTTGAAATCCGGTAGAAGTTTATCGCCTAAATATGGCACAAACAGTACCGCGGCCAGCCAAGATACCAGCAATGCAATGGTCACTACCTGGAAAATCGAACGGGTATATTCCCCGGTACTCGAAGCTGCAGTGGCGATCGGCAGAAAACCGGCAGCGGTAATCAGGGTCCCGGTCAGCATAGGAAAAGCCGTGGTGCGCCAGGCATGCCCGGCCGCCTGTAAACGGCTATAACCCTGCTCCATTTTAATCGCCATCATTTCAATCGCGATAATGGCATCATCGACTAGCAGACCGAGGGCCAGAATCAGCGCCCCCAAGGAAATTTTATGCAGTCCGACATCAAACAGCTGCATACCGGCAAAGGTCATGGCCAGCACCAGCGGAATCGAGAAAGCCACCACCAGACCGGTCCGGAAACCGAGCGAGAAAAAACTGACCAGCAATACGATAATCACCGCTTCTGCCAGCACTTTCATAAATTCGTTAATACTGCGTTTAACTGCCACCGGCTGATCGGAGACTTTTTGCAGCTCCATGCCGAGTGGCAGAGCTTTTTGCAGGCGGGCGAATTCCTGTTCCAGATTTTTACCCAAGGCAATGATGTCCCCACCCTTGCGCATCGATACAGCAATACCAATGCCGTTTTCGCCCATAAAGCGCATCCGGGGCTGTGCCGGATCACTAAAGCCTCGATAGACTTCTGCGACATCTCCCAGCTGAATAGTTTTGCCATTGACCAGCAGCGGCATCTGTCTTAATTCTTCAACACTGTTTAATGCACCACTGACCCGCACCTGAATCCGGTCTGAACCGGTTTCAAAAAAACCGGACTGGGTGGTGGCATTTTGCTGCTGCAGGGCTTGCTGAATCGCCATGACTGGAACGCCCAGCTGAATGGCCTTGGTATTGGAAATCTCAATCCAGATTTTCTGGTCTTGTAGGCCAATCAGCTCAACTTTGGCAACATCTTTGACCCGTTGCAGTTGCAGCTGTAAGCGGTCGGCGTATTCCTTGAGGGTCGCATAGTCAAAATCTTTACCCTTGAGCACATAAATATTGCCAAAGGTATCGCCGAATTCATCATTAAAGAACGGCCCTTGTACCCCTTGTGGCAATTCATGCCGGATATCGCCCACCTTCTTGCGCACGTTATACCAGACATCAGCGACATCTTTCGAAGCCAGGGAATCCTTGGCAACAAAAGTCACCATGGATTCACCCGGACGCGAATAGGCCATGATGCGGTCATACTGTCCCGTGGTCATCAGTTCCTTTTCAATCCGGTCAGTGACCTGCAGGGAGATTTCTTTGGCACTGGCACCCGGCCAATAGGTCTGGATCACCATGACTTTAAAGGTAAAAGGCGGATCTTCACTTTGTGACAATTTGGAATAAGAGACGATGCCGATCAGACCCAGCAGGATCATGAAATACAGCACCAGACCTTTATTTTTTAAAGCCCATTCCGACAGGTTAAAGTTCATGCTTAACTCCCTGCCTGAATGGTCACACGACGGTTTTCACGATCAATCGGATTGATTTTTTGCTGGTTACGCAGCAGATGTACGCCACCAATCACCACATAGTCTTCCGGCTTGAGCCCACTGAGTACAGGAACACTGTCCCGGCCATAGGCACCGAGCTGGACCGGGACTTTACGTAAGGTATGATCGGGCTGGACCACCATGACATAAGCCTGCTGATCCGTTGCCGAGACACTGGATAGCGGCACACTGAGCATATTGTCGCGGCTGTGCTGAAAAAACACCCGGGCACTTTGCCCCAGCTGGATCTGGCCATTGCCTTCACGTAAGGAAACTTTAACCCGAAAGGTACGCGACTGGTCCGCTGCCGGTGAAATCTCTCGGACAATGGCGGCAAATTTTTCTTCAGGTTTGGACCATAAGGTGACCAGAGCCGCTTGCCCCACCCTAATTTCAGCAATTGCCTGTTCCGGCACCCCAATCACCACTTCACGCTCGCCGACAATTGCCAGTTCATACGCCGCCTGCCCGGCAGCGACCACCTGACCTGTTTCAATATTGCGTGCAGTGATTACGCCGTTTCTGGTGGCAATCAGCTGATTATAAGCAGTCTGGTTTTTAGCGGTATCATAATTGGATTGTGCCTGCTTCAGATTTGACAGGGCGGTCTTGTACTGGTTTTCGATCGCGTCATATTGTGAGTGGCTCACGGCATTGGATGGCAATAACTGCTTGAAACGTTGTAATTCATCCTGAGCAATCTTAGTGGCAGACTGCGCGCTTTCCAGCTGGGCACGTGCTGCATTCAGCTGCAGCTGAGCATCTTTGACATCCAGAGTTGCCAGGACTTGCCCGACTTTGACCTGGTCACCCACATCGGCGAAGCGCTGGGTCACCTGTCCAGCGACCCGAAATGCCAGCGCTGTTTGCTGGCGCGCCTGCACATCACCGGCATAACTTTTTAAT
Organism: Acinetobacter sp. YH01021; assembly: GCF_013420255.1. Classification (GTDB taxonomy): domain Bacteria; phylum Pseudomonadota; class Gammaproteobacteria; order Pseudomonadales; family Moraxellaceae; genus Acinetobacter. The sequence continues at coordinate 28,041 of NZ_VOYO01000023.1, read as the reverse complement.
TCATGCCGTGAAGTGGTGGGTGTGGCCACCATGACAAAGGGAACTTCCTGTTCTGCTGCAGCAGTATCTTTGCTGCACCCGCTTAAAGTCACGCTGCAAAGCACCACCATGCCAGCCAATACGCTGTAAATCCTGCTCATCTTATTCGCTCTTATCTGATCGTCTTTTTTAGGGCAAACTATGCTGATATATTGAATTGCTTGTTTTTTAATTAATATACCACCCGGTACACTAATTAAAACTCAAGCTTCAAAGCAATGACCGTATTGACTTTTTTTGGAAGAAATTGTGCAAATACCTGTAGGACGACCCAAGGATCTGGAAAAGCGTCAGCGCATCCTCAGCGTGGCCAAAGCGCTGTTTTTAGCGCATGGCTATCATGCCTCCAGCATGAACCAGATTGCACGTGAGGCAGGTGTGACCAAGCTGACGGTGTATAACCATTTTCAGGACAAGGCGACCCTGTTTAGCTGTGCGATTGAGGATACCTGTGAAGCCATTCTGCATGAACATCCTCAGCTCTTGCAGCCGAGCAGTGACTTTGCGCAGGAGTTTTATCAGGCCTGTCAGCGCGCTTTAAATATTATTAATTTACCAGAAGCGATCAAGCTGGACCTGTTACTGATGGAACTGGCCTCGCAGCAAAGTCCTCTGGCAGAACAGTTTTATGAGGCCTCGCATAGCAAACTGGATGCAGTCTGGAATGATTTCTTTGCTCTGGCCCAACAGTACAGCTTTATTCAGGTCGATCTTCCAGAAAAACAGACCGAGCTGATCGTGTCCCTGCTGACCGGAACCCGTCATCAGAAAATCCTGCTGGGTCTCAGCCCTCCCCCTTCAAGCGCAGAACAGCAACAGATCATTAGCGAGGCCATTGAACTGTTTATGCTGAAATATGCTCTGCCTGACTAAAGCCTTCTCTCAGGATCGAGCACCGATAACCATATGTGGCCTAAAATTTGCTAAAAAAGCAGCCAATGCTCTGCAACTTTTGTCTCTAAGGGACTTGGATTGTCATGCAGTCGCGGTATAGTCAAAGCATGCATGTGAGGGAATAAAAAATGATTCAACAGATTGATGCACCACTACGCGAAGACGTACGCTTACTGGGTAATTTGCTTGGGGAAACCTTAAAATTACATGCCGGGCAGGATTTGTTTAATCAGATCGAGCAGATCCGTGCCCTATCCAAAGGCGCTCGCGATGGACAGGTCGAAGCAGAAAAACAACTGGAACAACTATTTTTGAGTCTAGAAGATGCAGAAATCCTGCCGCTGACCCGCGCCTTTACCCACTTTTTAAACTTTGCCAATATTGCCGAACAATATCATGTGGTACGTCGTCGCCGTCAGAGCGAGTTTGATGACACTGCAGAATCGCCCAATCCTCTGGTGCCTTTATTTGAAAAATTTAAACAGCAGGAGATTTCTGCCGATACGCTGTATCAGCAAATCTGTGAACTGAAAATTGAACTGGTTCTGACCGCGCATCCCACAGAAGTCAGCCGCCGTACCCTGATTCAAAAATATGACGGTATCAATAATGCCCTGTCCAAATTTGACCAGCAGAAACTGACTCCACGTGAACGTCAGGCAGTTCTGGCCGATCTGAAACAGCTGATCAGCTCTGCCTGGCAAACCGATGAAATCCGTCAGCATCGTCCAACTCCGATTGATGAAGCCAAATGGGGCTTTACCACCATTGAGCAGACCTTGTGGAATGCGGTTCCGAAATTTATCCGGGAACTGAATAGCATGGTCACAGAACAGTGTGCTCAGAACCTGCCCCTAGATGTGGCACCGGTACGTTTTGCCTCCTGGATGGGCGGTGACCGCGACGGCAACCCGAATGTGACCCATACCGTCACCCAGGAAGTGCTGTGGCTGTCGCGCTGGAAAGCAGCCGACCTTTATGTACGCGATATTGAAAACCTGCGCTGGGAACTGTCTATCCAGCAATGTAGCCCGGAAATTTCCGAAGCCTTGGGCCAGCCCCATCCTGAACCCTACCGTGAATATTTACGTGACACCCGTACCCGCCTGAAAGCCACACGGCACTGGCTGGCAGAAAAATTAAAAGGCAATGATGCCGATGACAGTCTGGTGATTAAAAGTAAAGACGAACTTTTAAAGCCACTCCTGACCTGCTACCGTTCGCTGATGGACTGCAATCTGGCCGAAATTGCCAATGGCAGCCTGCTGGACTTTATTTACCGGGTCAACAGTTTTGGGATCGAACTGCTAAAACTGGATATCCGTCAGGAATCGGGTCGTCACCGTCAGGCGATTTCTGCGATTACCGAATATTTAGGACTGGGGAATTTTGAAACCTGGACTGAACAGGCACGGCAAAACTTTTTACTGCAAGAGCTGCAAAGCAAACGTCCGTTGCTGCCAAAACATCTGAATGAGCCAGCAGGCAGCCTGATTGAACATCCGGATGTACAGGAAGTGTTTGCCACCATGCGTACGCTAGCCGAGCAACCGAGCGAATCTCTGGGTGCTTATATCATCTCGATGGCGGAATATCCAAGTGATGTGCTGGCGGTTTTATTGCTACAGAAAGAAGCCGGCATCAAGCAGGCGCTACGGGTGGTTCCCCTGTTTGAAACCTTAAAAGATCTGGATGGCGCAGCCGCAACCATGTCGACCCTGTTCAATATGCACTGGTACAAACAGCATATTCAGGGCAAACATGAGGTCATGATTGGCTATTCGGATTCTGCCAAGGATGCTGGTTTTATGTCGGCCAACTGGGCCCAATATCGTGCCCAGGAAGAACTGACCGCAGTTGCCCAACAACATGGCGTGCAATTGACCCTGTTCCATGGTCGTGGCGGTTCAATTAGCCGTGGCGGTGCGCCAACCCAGCAGGCACTCTTCTCTCAACCGCCAGGGTCGATTTCAGGTGCGATCCGGGTGACTGAACAGGGCGAAATGATCCGTTTCAAATTCGGTCTGGAAGAAATCGCCCTGCAGAATCTGGAAATTTATACCGCTGCAACACTGGAAGCGACCTTACTCCCGCCACCTGAACCCAAACAGGAATGGCGCGACTTGATGCATCAAATGACCGAGCTATCGGTGCAGGTCTATCGCCAGACCGTCCGGGAAAATCCGCATTTTGTGAAATACCTGCGTACCGTCACGCCAGAACTTGAACTGCAAATGCTGCCACTGGGTTCACGGCCGGCGAAACGTAAAGTCAGTGGTGGGATTGAATCACTGCGAGCGATTCCCTGGGTCTTTGCCTGGACCCAGATTCGCCTGATGTTACCGGCCTGGCTCGGTACCGGTGCTGCATTAAATGCGGTACTGGATCAGGGACAACGCACGGTACTGGATGAGATGCTGGCAGAGTGGCCGTATTTTCAGACCCTGATTGATATGCTGGAAATGGTACTGTCCAAAGCCGATGCCAATGTGGCGCTATATTATGAATCGCATTTGACTCAGGATGAAGATCTTAAAGTTCTGGGAACAGAACTGCGTCAGCGTTTGCAGGATGCTGTACAAACCCTGTTGAGCTTAAAAGGCGAATCGAAACTCCTGAGCAGTAACGGTGTACTGGATCAGTCGATGAAAGTACGTAAACCCTATTTGTTACCGCTGCACTTACTGCAAGCTGAACTGATGAAACGTCGCCGTTTATATCTAGAACAGCAGCAGGCTGAAAATACCCCGGTCGATCATGCCTTAATGGTCAGCATTGCCGGCATTGCAGCCGGTTTACGTAATACCGGCTGATTTTTCGCCCTCGCATTCAAAGCACATCCTGGTGATGTGCTTTTTTTGTACATGAATTGGCCAAAACCACTCACTGCATCGTATTTTTTATAACTAAAATAACAAATCTTTATGAGTGAATTTTAAGCATAGCTATATGATTAATCCACTGATTTAACGCTACTTTTATATTAAAAATATTTACCAATTGATAAAAAATAAATAAAAGTCAATGAATTAACTTGAACAAAAAGTTGAAAGGAGTGATTAAAACTTCCAAAAAACCGGAGTATGATGTGCACAATTTATCTTTTGAGTGCTCATTTTATGTCCAGTTGGTTTCCCAAATGGCGCCCGTATGAGGGCAGTATCGATGCACGACCAGTAGGTACCGCAGAGTATTTGCCACCCGCACAAACGGTAGTTTTGGGTGTACAGCATGCCTTTGCCATGTTTGGCGCAACCGTACTGGCACCTTTTTTAATGGGCTTTGATCCAAACCTGGCAATTTTAATGTCAGGGATCTGTACCATCCTGTTCTTTTTAATCACCGGTGGCCGGGTTCCAAGTTATCTAGGTTCAAGCTTTGCCTTTATTGGTGTGGTCATCGCAGCAACTGGTTATGCGGGTGGTGGCGGACTGAATCCGAATATTGGCGTTGCAGCAGGCGGGATTATCGCATGTGGCATCTTCTATGCGCTGATGGGCTTTCTGGTCATGGCGACGGGCACCCGCTGGATCGAAAAGCTGATGCCACCGGTAGTGACCGGTGCCGTGGTGATGATCATTGGCCTGAACCTTGCTCCAGTCACGGTTAAAAGCGTCATGGGCAACACCTTTAATATGTGGATGTCTCTCGTTACCGTGATGTGCATGGGCTCGATTGCCGTCTTTACCAAAGGCCTGCTGCAACGCCTGCTATTATTGGTCGGTCTGTTACTGGCCTATCTGATCTATTTCATGCTCAGCAATGTCATGGGTTATGGCACTGCAATCAACTTCCTTCCCATTCAGCAAGCAGCCTGGTTCGGTTTACCGACCTTCCATGCACCGACCTTTGAATTGAATGCCATGCTGATCATTGCGCCGATTGCCTTGATTCTGGTGGCTGAAAATCTGGGCCATATTAAAGCCGTAGGTGCGATGACCGGTGAAAACCTGGATCCGCATATTGGTAAAGCCTTTGTTGCAGATGGTATTGCCACGACTTTAGCGGGTGGTGTGGGTGCGCCGGGTATGACCACCTATGGTGAAAACATTGGCGTGATGGCCGTAACACGGGTCTACTCGACTATCATCTTTGCCGTCGCGGGTGTCTTTGCTGTGTTCCTGGGTTTATCGCCTAAGTTTGGTGCGATTATTCATACGATTCCGACAGCGATTCTGACCGGTGCTTCGATTATAGTCTTTGGTTTGATTACTATTGCTGGTGCCAAAATCTGGATTGAGAACAAGGTCGATTTTTCGCAGAACAAGAACCTGATGGTGGCTGCGGTGACCATTATTTTAGGTACGGGTGATTTTGCCCTGACTTTTGGTAGCTTCAATCTGGGTGGTATTGGTACGGCAACGTTTGCAGCCCTGTTCTTAAACTGGTTCTTCAGTCTGGTCGATAAAAAATAAAATTCAGCGATGCCTGGGCACAGCCTGTTGCAAGCAAAAAGACCGAACATATATGTTCGGTCTTTTTTGTAGCCTAAAACAGTCTGTCTAGAATGAACTGTTTTAAGTGACTGGCAATTGATTCACGTTGGCTTATTTCTGTTTTTTAAGCGCTTGCTTCAGTTGCTTCAATTTGCCTTTTTGTTTTGAAATCTTTTTCAAACGTGCTTTGATTTCTTGCTTTAAAGATTTAACTTGCTTAGCCATGGTATTACTCCCTAGTAAGGCTATTCGTTAGGCTTGTGTTGTTTCATAAAACCACGAATAAATTTTCTTAATTCACGAGCAGCACTAGTATCCAGTTCTTCGCAGAGACGAATAAATTCATCACGCTCCGTACTCTGAATACGAATTAAAAGTTGTCCATCTTTCTTGCCTGTCTTTATTTTTTTGATTTGCTCGCTCATTGCTTATCTCTCCAAAATAAAGACTGCTTTGCAAAAGATGTATATACAATATATATACTTTTTAAATTAAATCAAACTTACATTGTAAAAATATTTAATAAAATCAATTTCTTTTTTTTACTACAATTTCTATAAAACCGTGCAAAGCCTGTCCAGGCAAGGCTTTAGGCAATTGGCTGAATGGGCTTTTTATGGATAAATTATTTTTGCAAAAAGGCGATATTATGCTTAAAAATCGCCATGGCTACAGCAAGATCTCCTGCATAGCTTGAAGATCGTCCGGCGTAGTTGAACTGAAATGAGCCTGTTTAAGGACGAAACTCTTTCAGTTCACGTTGAATAAAGTATTGGAACATTTCACGGTATAGATGTTCAATAAACTCCTGATCGAGGCCCTGCTTTTGCGCCAATGCCCTAACATTTTCTACAATCTGTTCCATACGTTCTGGTGACTGCAAATCGGTTTCGGTTTTTTTGAAACGGGTGGTTTGATCAACATAAAATTGACGCGCAGCGATCAGCTCAACTAAAGCTGTATCAATGGCATCGATCTGTTGACGTGCATGTTCTAGTGATTCAGCTTTGATCTTTTCCATGTTTTTTCAGTTCACTTTCAGTTTGATTATTACTTTTATACTTTTCTTCTAACACATTACTGAAAATACTTTCAATCATCCAGACCCGATATAAGCTATTAAATGTATAACTTTGATCATCTATCCGCAGTTCCAGTACCGGAAAGTTCGGCTGCGACTTCATTTCACAGAGCATATCATTGTCCTGCAGCTTCACCAGAATATCGTTCTGGGTCAGATCTACAATATTTAACTGTTGCTGCAAAAGTTTGAAATGGGGTGCATAAGACAGGTCTTCACCACGGGTCCAGACAGCCTGCAAGATCTGGTACATCGCCTCAATCCGCTGCTCCTCGGGACAGCTATAAAATAACTGTGCCATTGGCGCAATCGCCTGCTCGGTCGGTCGGCAAAACGGGGTAAATTCTACGTCCGTCCGTTTGGATAAACGTGTGGCCAGACTCCAGTCAAACTCATCCCGGCCACGATAGGACAAGGGATAGACATTCAACTGGATATTATAATAATCGGCCAGTTCTTCCTTGATATAGGCCAGCAAAAGCCAGGAGATCGGATCTTCCAGCGCGATATACAAGTCCAGTTCCGGATCCATCGACTGGATCTCGTTCAGCTCTTCAGCATCACTGATCAGATGCTCACGCCATTCAATGTGATCGATCATAAAAATCGGATTACCGGTCAGCAGTTTTTGCTGCTCCAGACGCCGGGTCAGACGCAACAGGTCATCGACTGCCTGATACTGGCGTCCGCCTAAATTAAAATAGCTGGCCAGAATCGGGGTCTGGTCAAAAATACGTTCGGGAAAGTTCTGTGGCTGATGATGACGACTGGCCATGGCATAAAGGGTTCGTAATTTTCCGGTCTGTTTTTGCCACAACATATGAAACACATCTTCCAGCAAATACAGGAAATCTTGTCCACGCAGAGGTGTATGCCGCAAAATCAGTTCAGCCTGTTTTAAGGCCTCAGCGCTCGGTAATTCCGGCGTATCATGAAAACTGAAACGATGCTGTTTTGACAGAATCTTGGCATCATTTAGGGTGTAGTGCTGCCATTCATCAAAAGACATCTGATTTGGGGGGGCTGCATGCGAACTGGAAATAATTACTTTCAGCGGCTTGAGCTGCGGACTTAAAATTTCTTCGAGCTGGGGCAGCTGCTGTACCGCCAGATAGCTGTACACATCATCCAGTCTTAAATGGATACTCAGCCCATCTTGAATAGATAACACCGTTTGACGGATTGGTTTCTGGTAAAACCAACTCGATCGGATTGGATCAAACCAACGGCGTAACAGGGACATGAGTTCGGCCTCGACAAAGATGACGGTGTGCAGTTCAAAAAATTGAATCTGTACAGAATAATCTATTTTTAAGATCGCAGAGCCAAAGCCCTGCATGGTGTAAAAACTTATATCAAGTCTTGACATACTCCCGCCACTTTCGACTAGCTCAAGTGGGGGATTCTAAAAGCAAAAGCTCTTAGGTGACTTCCTCACGGATTTCACTTGCTTTCTGCTTCACAGGGCGACCTTTACCGCATCTTCCCTCGACAGACAAAACGGTGTGTCCCACCGCTAAAATGTTACGAGAAGCGTTAATATCTGCATTCTCGCTAAAACCACAACTAACACACTCAAACTTAGCCTGAGTAGGTCTATTTTCTTTTGCAACGTGACCACATGAACTACAAGTCTGACTTGTATATTTAGGGTCAACTTTAACGAGTAAACCACCTCGCCATTGCTGTTTGTACACCAACATATTAACAAGCATTGACCAACCTTGATCTAGGATTGATTTGTTCAAGCCTGATTTAGCTTTAACATTCTTTCCTTTTTCTTCGATTGAGCCTTTGGCTGACTTCGACATATTGGCTACTTTTAAGTCCTCAACTACGATCATTGCGTGGTTTTTGCTGAGAGTTGTCGTGACTTTGTGCAAGTAGTCATGCCGAATATTGGCAATATGATGATGTAATTTATTGATCTTTAAATTAAGTTTTTTCCAATTTTGACTAAATTCGGTTTTCTTTCTCAACTTGCGTTGAAGCCTAGCCAACTTTACTTGATTGGCTTTAAAACTATTGATTGGGTCAAATACCTGACCTGTTGATATTGTAATTAATTGCTTAATGCCAAGATCAACACCAATTGCAGATTTTGATGGATGAATTGGTTGTTCGATTTCACGGTTAGTACAAAATGAAACATACCAAAGCCCACAAATTTTCTTAATTGTAATACTTGTGATTTTACCAACAATTTCTTGTGATTTTTTAAATCTTATCCAACCTGTTTTTTTAGGCAAAGAAACTCGATCACCAATAACCTCACAATCTGCAAATGGAAGTCTAAAAGATTGCTCACCATCTGATTTCTTCTTGAATCTTGGCATGAGTGGTCTAAGCTGAATCTCACCACCATCAGCCAATTTAAAAAAATTGGGTTTACGTGGTTTCCGCTTGTTTTGCTTTAAACGAGCTTGTTCTTTTTTGTTGTAAAACTTACCCCATGCTTGAGCAAGATCACGTATTTTTTGCTGTAAGCAAGCTGAATATGTTTGACCAAGAAAAGAAAATTCAGGTGTTTTTTTAAGGGGCACTAATTTTTTTTCAATGCTTTCGTAACGAATATATTCATCTTTAGCAAACATTTCAAATGATTTAGCGAGAATTTGATTCCACACAAAACGAGCAGAACCTATTGCTTGATTAAGCAATATTTCCTGTTCTTGGTTAGGCAGAAGCCTAAACTTGTAGTGTTGTAAAATCTTCATTAAATCATTGTTTATAAAAGAATTGTAGTGTTTGAATTATAGCAAAAATAAGCAATAAAACCAAGAAAACATTATCTTTAATATGGCTATCGCCACTCGCTTGTATCCCCCACCTGACTGTCGGTGAGGGTCTTACGCCCGATTAAGATAAACAAATGTTCAATGTTTAACAATGGATTAGAGGTCAAGATTCAAGTCAGTGACCGCCCCGGTTTCTGCACCTGAGGTCAGTTTGGCGAATTTGGCCAGTGCTCCATGGGTATAGTTCGGTTTTGGTTTGATCCAGGCTGCTTGACGTGCTGCAATCTCCGGCTCATCCACATGCCAGGTCATTTCCCGGGTTTCCGCATTAATTGAAATCTGGTCGCCATTTTGTACCAGACCAATCGGGCCGCCATCATAAGCTTCGGGGGTGACATGACCAATCACAAAACCGTGACTGCCACCCGAGAAGCGTCCATCGGTAATCAGGGCAACTGAAGCGCCTAAGCCCTTCCCGATAATCGCAGAGGTCGGTTTCAGCATTTCTGGCATTCCCGGGCCACCTTTGGGACCAACGCCACGAATCACCACCACTTCACCCGGCTGGACTTCGCCATCCAGAATACCGCGCATGGCACCCTGCTCACCTTCAAACACGCGAGCCGGGCCAGCAAAATGCAGTCCTTCCTTACCGGTAATTTTGGCGACCGCGCCCTTCGGTGACAGATTGCCTTTTAGAATCACCAGATGTGAGTCTTTTTTCACTGGCGCATCAAAAGGCAGAATAATCTGCTGGCCTTCCGGATAGTCCTGCACATCGGCCAGATTTTCTGCCAGCGTCTTACCTGTGACCGTCAGACATGAGCCATCCAGCATGCCGGCATCCAGCATGCGCTTCATCAGTGGTTGAATTCCACCAATCGCAATCAGTTCTGACATCAGATATTTACCTGATGGACGCACGTCGGCCACCACCGGAATATCTTTACCAATCCGCACGAAATCATCCAGACTCAATTCCACTCCTGCTGTATGTGCCATGGCTAAAAGATGCAGTACACCATTGGTCGAACCACCCAGCGCAATCAAGACTTTAATCGAGTTTTCAAAGGCGGCTTTGGTCATGATGTCGCGCGGCTTAATATCCAGTCGCAACAGGTTCATCACCGCTTCACCGGCCCGGGCACAGTCAATTTGCTTGTCTTCCGATACCGCTTCCTGTGCCGAAGAGCCCGGCAGGCTCATGCCTAAAGCTTCAATCGCAGAGGCCATCGAGTTGGCCGTGTACATACCGCCACACGAACCCGGACCTGGCAAGGAAACCTCTTCAATATGCTTGACCTGAATCGCGTTGATTTCACCTTTGGCATATTGACCCACCGCTTCAAACACTGAAATCATGTCGGTATGACCTTCACCCGGTTTGATGGTTCCGCCATAAATAAACAGCCCCGGACGGTTGAGGCGCGCCAATCCCATGATGCAGCCGGGCATATTTTTGTCACAGCCACCAATGGCAATCACACCATCATAAGCCTGACAGCCGACCACGGTTTCAATCGAATCTGCGATCACTTCCCGTGACAGCAGGGAATATTTCATGCCGTCGGTGCCATTGGAAATGCCATCTGAAATGGTAATGGTATTAAAGATAATGCCCTTGCCACCCGCCGCACTCACGCCCTGCTCTACGGTTCTGGCCAGACCATCAATATGCATATTACAAGGCGTGACATTGGCCCAGGTCGAAGCGATGCCAATAAATGGCCGTTCAAAATCGGCATCTTTAAAACCGGTAGCACGCATCATGGAACGCGCCGGTGCATTTTCAATACCTTCATAAACAGGGGCAGAATGCTCGCGGATATTATCTTTACTCATTATTCTCTTCCTGGGCGATGACCGATTTTAAGTGTCGGTCTTGGACAATTTATTTTAAGGCCATTGTTTGACATACTCCCACCACTTTCACTTTATTCAAGTGGGGGATTCTAAAAGCATCAGCTCTTAGGTGACTTCCTCACGGATTTCGCTTGCTTTCTGCTTCATCGGGCAACCTTTACCGCATCCACCCTCCACAGACAAAACGGTGTGTCCCACCGCCAAAATATTACGAGAAGCGTTAATATCCGCATTCTCGCTAAAGCCACACGCAACACATTCAAAATGTGCCTGAGTAAGCCTATTTTCTTTTGCAACATGACCGCAGGAGCTACACGTTTGACTTGTGTATTTCGGGTCAATCTTAACGAGTAAACCACCTCGCCATTGTTGTTTGTACTCCAACATATCAACAAGCATTGACCAACCTTGATCTAGGATTGCCTTGTTTAAGCCCGACTTGGCTTTGACATTCTTTCCTTTTTTCTCGATTGTGCCACTTGCTGACTTCGACATATTGGCTACTTTTAAGTCCTCAACTACGATCATTGCGTGGTTTTTGCTGAGAGTTGTCGTGACTTTATGTAGGTAGTCATGCCGAATATTGGCAATATGATAATGTAGCTTGTTAATTGTGGTGTTCAACTTTTTCCAATTTTCACTAAACTTCACTTTTTTGCTCAACTTACGTTGAAGTTTAGCTAATTTAATTTGGTTGGTTTTAAAACTGTTCTTTGGGTTAAATACCTCACCCTCAGATGTTGTGACTAATTTCTTGACACCTAAATCAACACCAACTGCGGTTTTGGATGGATGTACTGGATTTTCCAATAACTCTTTTTCACTGCCAAATGAAATATACCAATGACCTGATCTCTTACTGATTGTCACATTCTTAATTGTGCCTAGAATATCTTGTGATTTTCTAAATTTCACAAATCCTATGCCATTTGGCAGCTTAACTCGATTACCCTCAATTCGACAATATTTATCAAATTGCACCAATCTAATTGAATCGTAACCATCTGATTTTTTCTTAAATCTAGGCATCAGTGGGCGTAACTGGATTTCAGAACCATCAGTGAGTTTGAGGAATTTGGGCTTGCGTGGTTTACGCTTATTTTCTTTTAATCTTGCATGTTCTTTTGCATTGAAAAACCTTGTCCAAGCCGAAGCCAGATCACGAATTTTTTGCTGTAGGGAAACAGCATTAGAATGATTTGCTAAAAAAGCATATTCAGGATTCTTTTTAAGACTGGTGATTTTATTCACCAAATTGGTTGCATTGATAAATTCATTCTTTGCAAACATTTCAAATGACACAACTAAAATTTGATTCCAAACAAAACGCGCAGAACCAACAAGATTGTTTAAAATAACCTCTTGCTCTTCATTAGGCTCAAGCCTAAATTTATACGCCTTGTTGATTTTCATTTTTTTTAAAACTTATTTAAATACAATGTTATATTTCTTTTATTTTAACATAAAAACGAATTAAAGCTAAATTAAAAAACTTACGAAATTCACCTCCACCCTGACTGTCGGGTGGAGTCCTCTTTCATTTTAAGATAGTTTCTTGTATAAAAAAAGCACCCCATCTGGAGTGCTATTTAAATCTGTAAAATTACAAATTAGATATCACGTACCGCACCTTTCGACGCACTAGTAGTATGCATCGCATACGCTTTCAGTGCTTTAGACACTTTACGCGGACGCTGTTCAGCAGGCTGCCAGCCTTTGGCTTCTTGTGCTTCACGGCGCGCTGCCATGGTTGCATCATCCACTGCCAGGTGAATGGTACGGTTTGGAATATCAATTTCGATACGGTCGCCATCTTCCACCAGACCAATTGCACCGCCTTCAGCCGCTTCAGGCGACACGTGACCAATCGACAGACCAGACGAACCACCCGAGAAACGGCCATCCGTTAAAAGTGCGCAGTCTTTACCCAAACCTTTCGATTTTAAGTAACTGGTTGGATACAGCATTTCCTGCATACCCGGGCCACCACGTGGACCTTCATAGCGAATCACGACGACATCACCCGCAGTGATTTTGCCGCCAAGAATGGCTTCAACTGCAGCATCCTGACTTTCAAACACACGTGCAGTCCCGTTGAATTTCAGGATTGAATCATCCACACCCGCAGTTTTTACGATACAGCCTTCTAGCGCGATGTTGCCGTAAAGTACCGCTAGACCACCATCTTGTGAGAAGGCATTGGCTGCATTACGGATCACGCCATTGTCACGGTCACCATCTAAGCGCGCATAGTAACGGTCTTGCGAGAATGCGGTCTGGGTCGGAACACCGCCCGGTGCCGATTTGAAGAATTGATACACCTCTTCATCTTCGGTACGGATGATGTCCCATTTATCCAAGGCATCTTTTAAAGTTTTTTCATGCACGGTTGGAACAGAAGTATCCAGCAAGCCCGCGCGATCCAGTTCACCCAGGATCGACATGATGCCACCGGCACGGTGTACATCTTCCATATGCACGTCCTGCTTCGCCGGCGCAACCTTACAAAGAACTGGCACATTACGTGACAAACGATCGATGTCAGTCATGGTAAAGTCGACTTCTGCCTCGTGTGCTGCTGCCAACAAATGTAGAACCGTATTGGTTGAACCACCCATGGAAATGTCTAAAGTCATCGCATTTTCAAACGCTGCTTTGGTCGCGATTGAACGTGGCAATAAGCTGTAGTCATTTTGCTCATAATGACGTTTAGTGATTTCAACAATCAATTGACCCGCACGCTCGAATAATTTTTTACGGTTGGCATGGGTTGCCAGCGTTGAACCATTGCCCGGAAGCGATAAACCAAGTGCTTCAGTCAAACAGTTCATCGAGTTTGCGGTAAACATGCCTGAACATGAACCACAGGTTGGGCAAGCTGAACGTTCATATTCAGCAACTTCTTCATCAGTGAAGCTGTCATCTGCTGCAACAATCATGGCATCAACCAGATCAATGGCTTTTTCATTGCCACGGATTTTGACCTTGCCCGCTTCCATTGGACCGCCAGAGACAAATACTACTGGAATGTTCAGACGCATCGCGGCCATTAACATGCCTGGGGTGATCTTGTCACAGTTCGAGATACATACCATCGCATCGGCACAATGGGCATTGACCATGTACTCGACCGAGTCTGCAATCAGGTCACGCGAAGGCAATGAATACAACATGCCATCATGACCCATCGCGATGCCGTCATCGACCGCAATAGTATTGAATTCTTTGGCCACGCCGCCTGACGCTTCAATTTGACGTGCCACCAGCTGACCCAGGTCTTTAAGATGCACATGACCCGGTACAAACTGGGTGAACGAGTTCACCACCGCAATAATCGGCTTACCGAAATCTTCATCTTTCATGCCGGTGGCACGCCATAAACCGCGTGCGCCAGCCATATTTCTTCCGTGTGTCGATGTTTTTGAACGATAGTCAGGCATTTTATATTTCCAACAAAGTTTGAGCTTGCAATGAATCGGGCAGATCCACTCTGGCTAAATCATACTGACAAGGAGCTTAAATCAGTTGAATTTTAAACCTATCATACTACAAGCCCTTGATTTACAAGATGGCCTTTTGGGTGTAGATACAGGCAAAAATGTCTATAGAGAGATTTGGATGATCTGACGATAAAAATTTCTTAATGAAATCTACTATACCGCCATCATCATCAGGACAATACAAAACTTTCATGAATAATTTTTACAATTTGCATGAGTTTTTTTTATATAAAAATTCCACTGAAATTCAAGCACTCACCAAGCTTCTCGGATAAGTTTTTGCAACGATTAGGCTGAAATTTGGCTTTTGGCTTATAATAGCTTTTAAGTTTATTTGGAATTTCATGTGTGAAGATCATATTTGCAGGCACACCAGAATTTGCAGCGACTGCATTGGCTGCGTTGCTTAGAACCGAACATGAAATTGTGGCGGTCTATACTCAACCGGACCGCAAGGCCGGACGTGGACAAAAGCTCACGGCATCTGCGGTGAAGCAGTTAGCGCTTGAACATCATCTTTCGGTCTATCAGCCTTTACATTTCAAGTCATCGACTGAAGAAGGTCTGGCGGCGCAAGCGGAACTTAAAGCCTTAAATGCAGATGTGATGGTGGTGGCAGCTTATGGCCTGATCCTGCCACAAGTGGTTCTGGATACGCCAAAATATGGTTGCCTGAATATTCATGGTTCGCTGTTGCCACGCTGGCGCGGTGCAGCCCCGATTCAGCGCGCGATTGCTACCGGCGATATCGAAACAGGTGTGACCATTATGAAAATGGCAGCCGGTCTGGATACCGGGGACATGATGTATAAAACACTGTGCCCGATTAGCGCCGAAGATACATCTGCCAGCCTGCATGACAAACTGGCGCTGCAAGGTGCTGAGGCGATTGTGGCCGTGCTCGAATCGGAACAGACTTTACAGCACTATCTTGAGACCCGTGAAGTTCAGGATGAAAATCTGACTGTCTACGCGCATAAACTGACAAAAGCCGAAGCACAAATTGACTGGACCCAGCCTGCAGCAGATATTGACCGTAATATTCGTGCCTTTAATCCCTGGCCAGTGGCATTCACCCCGCTAGATGACGGCAACAATTTACGCATCTGGAATTCATCACTTTCCACACAAAAGGCAAGCAATGCCCTGCCTAGTGAAGTGATTGCCCTGGATAAAGATGGCGTGCATGTGATGTGTGGTGATCAACATGCTATTTGCATCACCAATCTGCAATGGCCAGGTGGCAAAGCCCTGAATGCTGTTCAAATTAATCAAACTCAAAAACTATCGGTAGGATATAAATTCGCATGAGCCAAATTCAATCATCAGCTAAAAACTTGAATTTGCGCGCGCAAGTTGTAAAAACCCTATTGGCTGTACAAAACGGCCAATCACTTGCTTCTGTACTCAATCAACATATCAACATCGTGTCTGAGCGTGACCGTGGTCTGTATCACGAGTTAACTTTGGGCTGTTTACGTCAGTGGCATGGCCTGAAAGCCATTACTTTACCTTTATTAACCAAACCTCTTGATAACCAAGCTTTAGAAAGCTGCTTATATCTGGGTTTGTATCAGATTCTATGTACCCGTATTCCGGCGCATGCTGCGATTTCAGAAACCGTGACTGCAGCCAAACAGCTGGGCTTTGAACCTTTAAGCGGTCTGGTCAATGCCGTTCTGCGTCGTGTTTCACGTGAAACAGAAGAATTTGACCTGGCTTTAAATCAGGCGCATGGTCTGCCAAGCTGGCTCTACAAGCGTTTAAAGAAAGACTGGCCAGAACAGCTTGCCGAACTGTCGCATGACTTGAAACAGATTGCGCCGCTCACCTTGCGTGTCAATGTCAACCAGGTCAGCCGCGATGAATATCTGGAAATTCTGGAAGAAGAAGGTTATGAGGCGCGTGCCTGCACTCTTTCCGAAGTTGGCATCGTTCTGGAACAGAATGTCCATATTCCGAATCTGCCAGGCTATGAAGCCGGTGGTTTCTCGGTTCAGGATGAACATGCCCAGCTATGTGCGACCTTAGTTCCTGACCTTGAAGGCAAAGTCGTGGTAGATGCCTGCGCCGCTCCAGGGGGTAAGACCGCGCACATTCTGGAAAAATATAGCCCGAAAAAGCTTTATGCGATTGATCAGGATGCCAAACGTTTAGTCCGTGTGGCAGAAAATCTGGAACGTTTACTATTAACTGAATATGCGGAAGTTGAAATTATCGCGGCTGATGCGATCACTTGGACAGCACCTGAGTCGGTGGATTGTATCGTGCTGGATGCACCATGTTCCGCAATTGGTGTGATCCGTCGTCATCCGGATATTCGCTTGCTACGTCACTCTACAGATATTCCGCAAACGGTACATCTGCAAAAGCAGATTCTGGAAAATATGTGGCAGCAACTGAAAGTTGGTGGTACGTTGCTGTACATCACCTGTTCAATTCTGAAAGCCGAAAATGAACAACAGATGGTCGAGTTCTTTGCTCAACATGCCGATGCCAAAGAAATCAAAATCGAAGCCGATTGGGGCATCGAACAGATTCATGGCCGTCAATTGTTACCGAAAGCGGATCAAGGCGACGGCTTCTTCTATTGCCGTATTGAAAAAACGGCATAAATCATGCGTTTAAAATGAAAGGCAGCCTAAGCTGCCTTTTTTATATCTCGTGATTTAGTGAATATGAGGTTTATTGAATAAACTTAAAAATCACCAGACTGCTGGCCAATGCAGCCATGCCACTGACCAGCCCATATACCGTTTCATGTCCTTTGGCATAGCGTTTTGCCGTCGGCAATAATTCATCCAGTGCCAGATAAACCATCACGCCGCCAATCACCCCAAAGATCAGACCATAGACGGTTTCACTCATATAAGGTGCCAGAATAAAATAACCGAGCGCTGCCCCCAATGGTTCGGCCAAACCCGAAACCAGACTGGCCCAGAGCGCATAATCTTTACGGCCCGTGGCCATATATACCGGCAAGGCAATCGCCACACCTTCTGGTACATTATGAATCGCAATTGCCACCGCCAGTGGCGCACCCAAAGCAGGGCTTTCCAGTGTGGCAAAAAACGTCGCCAGTCCTTCCGGCAGGTTATGTGCGCTAATCGCAAACAGGGTCAACATGCCGGTACGCAGTAATTGGGTTGAACTGACGCCCTTGGCAGAATGGGTTTCAATGGTGTCATGGGGATTCGGCACAAAGCGATCCAGCAATAACACCAGAACTACGCCCAGTAAAAAAGCAAAAGTGCCAAAGGCAAAACCGTTTTTTTCATCAAAATCCAGGCTAAAGGACGCGATCGATTTGTTCAGAATTTCGGTTAAAGAGACATAAATCATGGCACCGGCAGCAAAGGCCAGACCAAAGGCTAGCAAACGGAAATTAGGTTTTTTTAAGAATAATACCAGTCCCCCACCCACCACGGTGGCCAGCCCGGCAAATAAAGTCACGGCAAAGGCTGTATGGACTTGTCCATCTGAAACGGAAATCATGTCAAAGCATCAGCCATTAAAAAAGTCATTATCATCAAGGATGATAATGACTTCTATTTATGGTAACAGTAGGTTTATGTGAAGATTTTTAGTCTTCTGGTTCTTCCGGATTCTTTGCCAGATGAATCACAGCCAGTACCAGACCACCCCATAATAAAACGATAGAGATGATCATCATGATTAGTGCAGATGTATTCATAGTCGCTCTCCTAGCTGTGACGATCTTTAATCAGGCTGAATAGAATGGCACCCAGAATAAAGAATGCCATTACTCCTCCACCTACCATCCATAGGGTACTGGCAGCATAGCCACCATAACCTTCTGCCATGATCGATTTCAGGGTCAGGCCCAATGCCAGCAATAATGACAAAGGCGTGATCACCGTTAGCATGAAGTTCCAGCTCGCACCCAGTTTCACGCTGGCAAACTCATTCACATGGCCTTCCAGCTGTTTCATTAATGGACGACGGAACCACGACAACAGAATAATCGATAACAGACCGCCACCGACAATACCGATGTTATTGGCAAAGTAGTCGATGATATCGACAAAGGTAATGGCACTATGTGTCGAGAACATCAGGGTAGAAATCACTGCTGAACCACCAGCAATAATCGTCACTGACTTGTTCTTTGACCAGCCCAGTTTGTCCTGGAACGCAGCAATCGGAACTTGCAGGATACTGACCATCGAGGTAATACCGGCAACCGTCAATGAACCAAAGAACAGGAAACCGAACAGGTCACCACCTGCACCTAAACTGGAAATGATTTTCGGAAACGCAATAAAGGCCAGACCGATACCGCCAGATACTACATCTTCAACTTTCGCGCCTGAGCTGAACGCCATAAAACCAAGCGCGGCAAAGACACCAATACCCGCCAGAATTTCAAAAGACGAGTTGGCCAATGCCACCACAATCCCTGAACCGGTCAGGTTAGTTTTGCGTTTCAGGTAAGATGCATAGGTCAACATGATCCCGAAGCCCACTGACAGTGAGAAGAAGATATGACCAAAAGCGGCTAACCAGACTTTATAGTTGGCCATCGCTTCCCAGTTCGGCGTGAAGAAAGCATTTAAACCATCGACTGCACCAGGTAAACGTACTGCCTGAATCACTAGGATCGTGAATAAAATCACCAGCAATGGCATAAAGATTTTATTCGCCAGTTCTACCCCACGGCGTACTCCACCGTAAAGAATCAGCATGACTGCTGCCCAAACGACCACCAGACCAAAGAACAGCACAGGTACAAAACCGAGCGTCAGACCCTCACCATTTTGTAGGTAAGTATTGAAGAAGAAGCCTTGGGTATCTGTGCCCCACTGCTGTCCAAAGGAATAGAACATATAGCTGCCAGCCCAGGACAAGACGCTGGCATAGTAAATCCCGATCACCAGAGTGACCATGACCTGCCACCAACCCAAGGATTCGGCATTCATGAGTTTTTTATAGGCCATAGGCGGTGCTTTACGGAACTTGTGTCCGACCGCATAGTCTAAAAACAATAAAGGTAAACCTGCTGCGAAAATCGCAATCAGATAGGGGATCAGGAATGCCCCGCCACCATTTTCATAGGCAACATAAGGGAAACGCCAGATATTCCCCAAGCCAACGGCGGAACCAATCGCTGCAATAATGAATCCTGATCGTGCGGACCAATTCTCACGAGTTTCTGTCATAGAACACCTAAACTTTTAACCCCTTTAGATGCTGCTTGTTATGGTTATGGCGCAAGCAAAAAAAGAAGCATTTTCAATAATTTTGGGTGTTTGAATTAGAGGGCACCTTGTGGGCGTCGAATTCTAATGTACAAACAGGTCAGCAGGTCTTACATCTTGCTTAAAGTCTGATCGAAAAACTGACCTTGTAGATGATTTAACAATACTGACTTTTTTAAATTTTTTCTGTAAATTCTGCTTAAAATATTCGTTATTTATAATCTATTCGAATTAAGCGTTCAATAATTCTGCAAAATAAGGCAGATTAAACAAGTTATATATTGACAAACTTTTTGGAATATATTTTTCTTAAGTTTTACTACAGGGTCGCTGTTTCAAAAAATGTATTCCAAGACTCTGATCCAGCATCTGTTTTTAGATCATTATTTGAAGATGAAACGGCTCATACTAAGGCACATGACCAAGCCGTGATATGGGAAATCAAATTCTCTCATGGAATTTTGACCTCTTTAAAAACCGGTTTAAATATCACAAGCAGATTTAAAAACCAGCCACCTGTGATATCGAAGCGATGAATTGAATATTCTGAACCTAGGCTTTAATCACCAGCATGCGCTCTTCCTGCATATCGCGAATGGCGGACTGAATTCCTTCACGACCCAGACCTGAATCTTTGACCCCGCCATAGGGCATGTTATCGACCCGGAAAGACGGAATATCATTGATAATGACACCGCCGACATGCAGATGATCCCAGGCATACAGCATCTTGTTCAGATTCTGAGTATACACTCCAGCTTGCAAGCCAAAACGGCTGCGGTTGATACAGGCAATACCGGATTCGAAATCAGCATACGCTTCCAGAATTGCCACCGGGCCAAAGGCTTCATCACGGTAGATTTCCAGACTGTGGTCTACATTTTCCAGCAAGGTCGGTGCGAACATCACACCATTCAATTCGCCTCCAATCAGGATTTTCGCGTCTTTTTTCACGGCTTTATCCAGCCATTTTTTCAGGCGTTTGGCTTCATCTTCCTTGATCATCGGACCAACCAAGGTTGTGCTCAGATTCGGATCAGCGGCTTTAATCGTTTTCAGTTTCGCCAGCAGTTTGTCCTTCACTTCAGTATAAATCTGCTGATGCACCAAAATGCGTTGCACACTGATACACACCTGTCCGGCATGGTTATACGCCCCGCCAATTAGACGGTTAATCAAGACATCGTTAATTTCGGTATCTGGCTCAATCATGACAGCAGCATTGCCACCCAGCTCCAAGACCACTTTTTTGCGTCCGGCACGCGCTTTCATATCCCAGCCCACAGCATCGGAACCGGTAAAACTGAGTAATTTAAAACGCTCATCAGTGACCAGTAGATCGGCCAGCTCTCGCGGACAGGGCAATACCGAAAAGGCACCTTGCGGTAAATCGGTTTCCGCCAGAATTTCGGCAATTTTTAAGGCAGAAATCGGGGTTAGACTCGGCGGTTTCAGCACAAAGGGACAACCGGCTGCAATCGCAGGAGCAATTTTATGCGCGGTCAGGTTTAAAGGAAAATTAAACGGACTAATCAAAGACACTGCACCAATCGGCACCTGTTTTACAATGCCCCGATAACCGGATGCTGCCGCAGTCACGGCCAAAGGCAGCATACGTCCCTGATCAACTTGGGTCACGGCATCTGCGGCAATCTGGAAAGTATTAATCAGACGTTCAACTTCGGCTTCAGCTGCTTTACGCGGCTTGCCCCCTTCTGCAATCAGAATTTCAGTCAGTTCTTCATGAATCTCACGAAAACGGCGTACGCAATGCAGCAGAATTTTCTGTTTCTGAAACGGCTCCAAGGCAGCCATTTCGGCTTCAGCATATACGGCAGACTGAATCGCCTGTTCCAGTGTATTGGCATCAGCCAAGGCGACACGGGCATACAGTTCGTGGTTATATTTATGTTTGACCTCTAACCATTCACCCGTCTGAACGGCCTGACCGGCGACATATAATGCATACTCTTTCGTTTGTTGTGTGCTTCTCGCTACCATCTTATTGTCCTGCAAAATCCAAGGATATACATTTTTGAAATTCTCTATATCATGCACTTGCTACTCCATATTAAGAAGATGTTTTTAAGTAACCAGACACCTCCAATTTTAATAAAGCTTTAGGGAATAAAGCCATGCGCGCAAAAATACTCACCACCTTATTCTTCGGTTTTGGACTCAGTACGCTCAGTCATGCAGATGTAATCGGCGTGAAAGCGGATCTCAGCTACTGGGATTTTGACGGCTATAGCCAGGATAACAATTTCAAGCATGAGCTGGATCGACAAGGTACAGCACAACTATCTGTCGCTGTAGAACATCCGGTGCCATTGTTACCAAATGCAAAAATCAAATACGTCAATCTGGACAGCACCAGCGAACAGAGTTCTCTTATCAATGCCTCAGATATCGAGCTGAACAATATTGACTATATTCTGTATTACGAATTGCTGGATACCATTGTGCATGCGGATATAGGCGCAGGTTTAACCAATCTGGATGGTACGGTGGAAAACCGGACTGCTGGCGCTTTCACTCAATACGATCTGGATGAATACAGTCCACTGCTCTATGCAACAGCCGGAGTTAAATTGCCATTTACCGGTATGAGTGCCAAAGCAGAAGCGGTTTACAGTCACGGCAGTGATACCCGAAAGACCGATGTACAAGCCGAACTGCAATATGATTTCATTGATAATCTGCTGGTCGATGTCGGTGCCAAAATCGGTTATCGCATCATGCAAGTGGATTTTGAACAGGATCAACGTCCAGATTTACAGCTGGAATTTAAAGGCCCTTATATCGGTCTAGATGTGCATTTTTAATGCAATACAACTGGTTAAGCTTGCACAGCTCAATTTCTCTGCGCTGATGTAAGCCAAAGCGTACAGCAATAACCGCAATCTGCTGCTAGTGCGCCACCGGGATGTGTATTACTTTATAAACATAGAGAGCAGGATGCTCCAGAAGACCTAAAAACAAGAATAACATCGCAACACCAGGACGTGAGGTACGACAGGAGTTATACCTAAATCACGAGATACGAAAAAGCCCCGACAGGATGTCGGGGCTTTTTTTTCTGCCTATTATTTTATTTATCATTGCTTAACAGTTCCGAGCTAAAACTCCAACATTGTAAGAATCCCCTTGTTGTTAAGCTAAAAATCCTCACATTTTTTGGGAACAGCAATCATGGTAAAAAAGGTCCTCTTTATTACATCCAATCAAGGCATTGAACATGATGAACTCACTGAGCCTTTAAATTTTCTAAAGTCCAAAGGTTTTGAAGTCATTCATGCTGCAGAAAAAAATGA
This sequence comes from Acinetobacter sp. YH01021, assembly GCF_013420255.1. Lineage (GTDB taxonomy): Bacteria > Pseudomonadota > Gammaproteobacteria > Pseudomonadales > Moraxellaceae > Acinetobacter. The sequence goes on along the minus strand of NZ_VOYO01000023.1, from coordinate 4,957 downwards.
AGATGTCGCCACTGTCAAAGGTGATACCAAGGCTGCTACCCAATACACGCCGGATACCAGTTTCGACCATGTCGATCCGAATGATTATGATCTTTTGGTGATTCCCGGCGGCACTGTCAATGCAGATACTTTAAGAATCAATCAGGATGCGCAGAAAATCATTCAGCATTTTGCCGACAATCACAAACCGATTGCCGCAATCTGTCATGGGCCATGGACCCTGATTGATGCACAGCGCATCAAAGACAAGAATCTGACCTCATATAAGAGCATCAAGCTAGATCTGGAAAATGCCGGCGGGAAATGGGTCGATGAACAGGTTCACCGCTGCAATACCGGTGACTGGGTACTGATTACTTCACGCAATCCGGACGATTTACCGGCTTTCAATGAAGCGATCTTAAAAGAGCTTGAAGGCGAAGTTGCCTAAGTTCCTACAATATAAAAAAGAACCTCAACACTGAGGTTCTTTTTTATATTTAGACACCACCGGCCAAACTTTTCAGATAAGCCACAACGTCTTTATTGCCGGCCATTTCTGCCAGTTCTAAAGCAGTATTTGGACTACGATGCGCAATGTCCGCACCCTTGCTGACCAGAAGTTTGACCACTTCCAGATGATCATTTTCAGCGGCGGCCTGTAAGGCGCTATAGCCTTCTTCATCGGCGGAGTTGACGTCCAGACCTTCCTGTAGCGCCTGCTCGACCTGCTCAACATCGCCTAAAGATGCCCAGTACACCAGTTCAGGAAGATGCAGTTCGTCATCATCTTCAGGGATTGGGGAGAGTGAGTTGATGTTCATCTGAGTAATCCTATTTATTCAATATCTATGATTGATTCTAACGCGCTCTACTAAATAAAAAACTATAGCTATGAATATGTATAGGAAAATACGGTAAAACTATGTATTTAATGTTTGAAGAGAGAACTACTTGGAGAAGAATCAAAATCCATTATTTATTTTTACAATTACCGCGAAATACCATTGCATTGTCCATATAAGTAAAGGATTTGATAGGTTTACTTTGGTACTCCTCAACAATAAGGGAATATACATTGCTTCCTCTTCCTAATCCTTCCCCTATTTTTAAATAGTTAATGACTTTAAAACTATTATCTTTGGAGCCTGGATCAATAATAATTGGTTTATTAACGTAATCATTTTTCAAAGCCCCACTTATGATTCCTGTACTACGATTAACATTGAAAGTTTGACCAAGGTAATGATTCTCTAAATTTTTCACATCATAACTATTAGATATTTCTTCTATTACACATTCATAACTATTAGATATTTCTTCTATTACACATTCATAACTATTTATTTTTTGAGCATACACAAAAGAATTTGCTAAAAATATTGCACCTAAAATTAATATTCTCATAAAAGTTATATCTCTTTTTATAAAACTGATTCTCTTTATAGAATACTATTATTCTGATTTTAAATATAAAAAAGCCTCCTTTCGGAGGCTTCTTATTTAAAAACTTAGCTTTAAGCTTTAGACACTGCAGGCTCAATTGAACCAATCTTTTCAGATTCATTGTCATGCATGATTAATGCAACAGCAATTGCAGTAATCAGAACCGGCAAACCGACTGCCATAAAGTTGAAGTAAGCAGGCAGGTTCATTCCCAGTAAGCCACCAATCAGGATCGGCCCTACAATCGCGCCCATACGACCGATCGCAGAAGACCAGCCAATACCTGTCGAACGTACCGCAAGCGGGTAGAACTGCGCAACATAGCTATATAGCAACATTTGTGAACCAATCGACGCTGCACCCGCCAGGAATACCAGGATGTAAAGTAAGAATTGGTTAGATGCAAAGCCCATTGAGCTCATCACAATCGCACCCATCATACCGAGGAACATCAGTACCGGTTTCAGGTGGAAACGATCCGCGAGAATACCACCACCGACAATACCCACAACCGCACCAACGTTCATCACCATCATGAACATCAAGCTGTTGTCCATCGAGTAGCCTGCTGCCATCATCAACTTCGGTAACCAGCTACTCAGTGCATACATGGTTAACAGACAAGTGAAGAACGCGACCCAGAACAGTAAAGTATTGACCGCACGGCCACGACGGAACAAACTTACCACGTTGGCTGCTTCAGGCACATTTTCTTGTGGCAAAGTGAAAGTCGTATTCTCGGTAACAGTCAGATTTGGTGCCAAGTGACGTACGATACGACGAGCTTCGGGCTGCTTGTTCTGTTTCACAATAAATGCGAGCGATTCAGGCAGGAATTTCCAGATCACTGGTAATAAAAACAGTGGAATACCCGCGATAAAGAACATGATTTGCCAACCAAAACTTGGCGTGAACCATGAACCCAATAACGCAGCCATCACACCACCGACTGCATAACCACTAAACATGGTGGTCACCAGCGTACTACGCATTTTTTGTGGGGCATATTCCGAAGTCAATGCCACCAGGTTTGGCATTACGCCACCAATACCAAGACCGGCAAGGAAACGTAAAATACCGAATTCGGTTGGATTTGAAGCAAAGCCGCCGGCAAAGGTTAAACCACTAAATAATACAATACAGATCATGATCACTTTCTTACGACCGATCTTGTCCGCGAGGGAACCGAAGATCATCGCACCAAACATCATGCCAGCCAGTGCGGTACTTGCAAGCATGCCCGCTTGCACTGCACTTAAGCCCCAGTCTTGCATCAATAACGGTAAAACTACACCATTGATTGCGAGATCGTAGCCATCAAATAAGATAATGAGTAAACACCAAGCAACTACATTGAAGTGGAAAGGCGTGAATTTCGCATTATCGACTACAGAATTTACATCTATTTTTTCCGTTGTCATCGTTCTCATCTCCCATGAGTACTTGTCCATAACATCTTGTTGAAGACTGGAGTCAATCTTCAATGTCAGGCAATATACGCAAGCGGGATTTAAGGCACAATAAGACTAATTGATATTCTGCTATGCTCTCGGAAATGTCATTTATTTGCGTGATATGTCACACTATTATTAGTATAAACTTTTGAATAATTGATATTTATTTTTTAATTCGCCCAATATTTAAGCTCTTTTAATCCGCTTATTCTTTTGACCAAGTGAATATTGATTTAATTTCATACTAAAGATATGAAAAAGCCCCTTTAAGTAAGGAGCTTTTTAACTGAATGGATCAATGACGAGAGTTTAAATTTTGGCTGTTTTTAATTTTTTCACCATAACGCGACCAGGTTGTGGCTTACGAATCATTGAAATAGCGATGATGCCAATAATACCTGGCATTGCAACTGCGATAAAGTTCCATTTATGTGGTAACTCCATCCCAAGCAGCATACCAATCACGATTGGGCCAACGATTGCACCTGTACGCCCTACAGCAGAAGCCCAACCAATACCAGTAGAACGTACTGCAACAGGATAGTATTGAGCAACATAGCTATATAACAAGATACTGGTACCAATAGATGAGGCACCTGCTAAACTGACAAGTAAATAAATAACAGGGGTTGGAGAATTAAAGCCCAAACCAACCAAAGACAGTACACCGACAGTTAACATACTCATAAGAACAGGTTTAAAGTCAAAACGGTCTGCCAAAATACCACCGCTAATGGTTCCGATCACGGCACCAATATTCAGTGCTAATAAGAACATTAAACTGCTACCTAAAGAATATCCCGCGGCCATCATAAGTTTTGGTAGCCAGCTTCCAAGTGCGTAAAGCATGAGTAAGCACATAAAGAAAGCAATCCAAAATAAGAATGTTCCTGTGGCACGATTTTCTGTAAATAAAGCTTTTACTGATGCACTTTGGGTTTGATCAGCGCTAGCTAGAACAAGTTCAGTATCTGCTTGTATGTCTGCAGTTGGCTCGACTTGCTTTATAAAGCGACGTGCTTCATTCACTTTTTGTTCTTTAACGAGGAAAGTTAAAGACTCAGGTAAGAACTTCCAAAAAAATGGAACAAAAAGTAATGGAATACCTGCAATGAAGAACATAATTTCCCAACCAAAACTTGGTGTAAACCATGTACCGCATAATGCAGCCATAATACCGCCTACGGCATAACCACTAAACATGGTGGTTACCAGTGTGCTTTTTAAACGTTTAGGTGCATATTCAGACGTTAAAGCGACTAAGTTTGGTAATACACCACCAATCCCTAAACCAGCAATAAAACGTAAAATACCAAACTCTGTTGGATTAGTGGTAAATCCACCTAAAAATGTAAAAGCACTAAATAAAGACACACAAATCAAGATAACTTTTTTACGACCAATTTTGTCTGCAAGCATCCCAAACAGCATGGCTCCAAACATCATGCCAGCGAGTGCTGTACTTGCAAGCATGCCTGCTTGAACAGCACTCATACCCCACTCTTGCATAAGTAGAGGCAGAACGACACCGTTAATTGCTAAATCATATCCGTCAAATAGGACAATAAACAAACACCACAATACAATGCTTAAGTGAAATTTAGTGAATTTTGCCTGATCAATCAGATCATTCACACTTACCGTGTTTGCTACTCTGTTCATGTTTTCTGCCATTTTTACTCACCTCCTGTGAGTTTTTTTCGTTGTTTTCAGCACGACACATGACCCTAACTCTTATTTATTATTTTTAATGATTCTTATCGCCATGTCTTCGCAACAACTTAGTTCAACACAGCTACTTTTCATGCAATATCCGACTAAAGTCTTACTTATTCCTTAAAATTCTAAACCCATGAGTCCAGTTTTTAATCAATACTCAACACTTCAACAATTATTTGACTAAAACCCGCGCATAAAAAAACACCCCCTATCAAATGACAGGGGGTGTTTCGAATAATGAGCTGGCGATGACTTACTCTCACATGGGTAACCCCACACTACCATCAGCGCTAAGAGGTTTCACTTCTGAGTTCGGGAAGGGATCAGGTGGTTCACTCTTGCTATGGTCGCCAGCACAA
>NZ_VOYO01000022.1:0-36780 GCF_013420255.1 Acinetobacter sp. YH01021 | reverse complement strand
TTAGAGGAATAGCTACTCGATATGACAAGCTCAAAAGAAATTATCAAAGTTCTGTTGCTTTAGCCTGTATATTTTTATGGCTACCTTTATAGGGTTAATTATGAACAGTAAATGTCAACAGACCCTATATAGAATATCTGATTTTTTGGAAAATGAAGAAAATTCGAGTATTAACGAGATAAATCTTTCCTTTCTATTAACTAAGCGAGTCAGTATCTGATCTTGGTTTTCTTAGGTCATGATACTGCAAGCTTGTTTTAACAGAAGGGAATATGCAGATAATCTGAACGCTGTTTTTCATAGAGTACGTGTCTACACAAGATATGATCGGCAGGTACAAGCGGATGGTCAAACTCTCCTACTTTTTCTAAGCTAATGTTTTGCATGACACGTTCTGAGGGCGTGTTGACGCATGCAGTAAAAGAAATGACTTTCTCGAGTCGTAGAGTTCTAAAGGCATATTTCAGTACCGCTTTGGCCCCTTCAGTGGCATAGCCTTGATTCCAGTATTGTGGTAGCAAGCGCCAGCCAATTTCAGGGGCATCAGCAATTTTAAGCTCAGGTGGATGCACGTGTAAGCCAATAGATCCGATAAATTCGCCTGTGGTTTTCAATTCTACGGCAAAGGCTCCCCAACCGCGTTTTTCGATATCTGTGCGGATACGTTCAAGAAAAGCAGTTGCCTCAGTCGCATCGAGATTTTTAGGGAAGTAGCGCATGACCTCTTTATCTGCACACATTTGGATAAATGGAGCTATGTCAGAGTCTTGACATTGGCGCAGGATCAGGCGAGGGGTTTGGATATAGCTAATCATAGATTTCACAAATAAAAACCCGCTATAGCGGGTTATAATAAATTAATTTGCAAGTAATAAGTCTTCAGCTCTTAGATATTGAAAGAATGCATCTAAAATTAGATTATTACGACTAATAATGTCTTCTTCATCAAATTTATTTTTTTGAATCAGTAGAGATATTTCATCAATTTGGCTCGGTTTTGAGTAACTGCCTCTACGTACTTCACCACTATAAATTTTTTGTTTATCTTCAAAACGATAATCAGAAGCCCTAATGTTTATACTTTCCTCAAGTAATATTTTATTCCCTAGCAATTCAAGATGTTCAACTTTCTCAAGTCCTTGTTCCATTTGATAACGTTTTTTAGCAAAGATATGTTCTATATGGAAGCTTTCATTAAGGTTAAGCAATGGTTGGTTTTTCAATGTGAAGGCATACCACGTGAGTATGGAACGAGTAATACTGCGTTGATTTGTGAATTTATAAGTTTCAAATAAGGTTCTAGTATGAGTTTCATCAAATCTATATTTTGAAAATGAGACATCATTGTTGTTGACTAGATTAACCATTTCATCAAAAGCAGGAGTTCTGAGTGCATTAACTCCAGGATTTGTAATAGCATATGTATATATAAATGCAGTAATTTTATTTAGAAATTGGAGAAATAACTCATTATCTAGTAAATTTTTGTGATCCTTAAAATGTAAAAAATAGGTGGAAACCAAATTTTGCCACATACCATTGGGAGCATAATTTAGTATGTAGAGTTTTTTTAGAACTTCATTAGAAAATTTTGAATTATCTTGAATTTTGATACTCTGCCAGAAAGCTGCTAGTTTTTTTAAGTCCAGCATTGTGTTTTCTGAATTAAGATATTGATATTTGTTACGCTCATAAAACTTTCTCAAAGCTTCGGTCGATGTGCTTTTATTACCTTCAAGTGCTCGTAAGTAATACATATAGCGCGTGAATAATTCATCCATTGGTGTAGTTGTGCTATGTGTAAAAATATCATTACAAACTTTTTCAAGGTTTTTCCATTCCTCAATGAAATCATCCTTTTTGCCTAATTTCGTATAGAATTTATAAAATTGAGCTTTAAAAATATCTGCATCGGATAAAGGTAGACCACGATCGTTTAGGGTTGAGAAAATACGTAAAGCAGTATCTTGTGAATCCGCTTCGATAGGTAATAGGATGCAATTTCCTAAAATACGAGCGGGTAAGTAAGCGAAATAGCTTGGAAAGTTTTGTAAAAAACTATCGATTCTCTTTTGAAAAAATTGATAATTTTTTACATATTTATTTTCACTATTTACTTGAATAGAGCCTGTTCTTAGTAGTTTTAAAAATTCTTCTTTATCATCATCGGTAGCTACTTCAGAATCAATTTTTAACTCTGTCTTGATGGCTTCACCAAAAGTATCCGTTTTCCAAATGCATTTCTCAATGCGTTGCCGTGTTGACTTAGAGCTTTGATCTTGCATATTGGTAAATTTGTCAAAAAAAGCTCTTAGAAGTAACATCAAAGTTGTGAGTCGTTGTTGTCCATCAATTACTTCGGATTGATCGTTATCATTTTTATATGTGACAATGGAGCCTAAAAAATATTCATCTTTTCTATCATCAAATTGGTCTGCATTATTGTCTGGAAAAGCAAAATTAAAAATATCATCCCATAAGGTTTGGCATTGCTCTTCATCCCATGCATAAGGTCGCTGATAATCAGGTATTAAAAAATCCGCACGTTTATCTGAAAAAAGTTCGTAAACTGTTTTTTGGTCAACATTAAGTTTAGACATAAGCCCCCCAACCCCTCAATTTTATTGGTGCATAATTTTATGTAATCTATTCATTATCATGCATATTATAGAAAAACCCCGAACGAATCGGGGGTTTTTTAATTAATCTAAATTCAGATTAAGCATTTTCACGCGCAATCGCACGGTAACCAATATCTTTACGATATTGAACGCCGTTGAACGTTACTTTTTGGCAAAGTTCTAAAGCTTTTGCTTGTGCTTCACCAATGGTATTACCCAGTGCAGTCACGCAAAGTACACGACCACCAGCAGTGACGATATCGCCATTTTCATTGGCTTTAGTACCTGCATGGAACACTTTCGCATCAGTCATTTCAGTGTCTAAGCCTGAAATCACATCACCATTGCTTGAAGTTTCTGGGTAGCCTTTTGATGCTAAAACGATACCAACAGTCTTGCGCTCATCCCATTCAGCTTCAGCAGGTAAGTTACCTGCAATACCAGCTTCAACGAGATCCACCAAAGATGATTTTAAACGCATCATGATCGGTTGAGTTTCAGGGTCACCAAAACGACAGTTAAACTCGATTACTTTTGGTTGACCTTTGTCGTCAATCATCAAGCCAGCGTATAAGAAACCAGTGTAAACGTGACCGTCTTTTTTCATACCTTCAACGGTAGGACGCATCACTTCATTCATGGTTTTTTCAAACACATCAGCACTCACAACAGGTGCAGGAGAGTAAGCACCCATACCGCCGGTGTTCGGACCTTGGTCGCCTTCAAAAATACGCTTATGGTCTTGCGATGTTGCCATTGGCAAGATGTTGTCGCCATCAATCATACAAATGAAAGATGCTTCTTCACCCGCAAGGAATTCTTCGATCACAACGCGAGAACCTGCATCGCCAAACTTGTTACCTGCAAGCATGTCATCAATTGCTGCAAATGCTTCTTGATTGGTCATGGCAACGATTACGCCTTTACCTGCAGCAAGACCATCAGCCTTGATCACGATTGGCGCACCATTTTTCTCAACAAATGCTTTCGCAGCATCTACTTCAGTAAATACGTCATAGAAAGCCGTTGGAATGTTATGGCGTTTAAGGAAGTGTTTAGCGAATGCTTTAGAGCCTTCAAGCTGCGCAGCAAATTGAGTTGGACCCCAAATTTTAACGCCAGCTTCACGGCATGCATCTACAACACCATTTACAAGTGGTGCTTCAGGACCAACAACCACTAAATCAACCGCATTGCTTTTTGCAAAGTCGATAATCGCAGCATTGTCTAAAATATTTAAGGCAACATTTTCGCATTTATTTTCTGTTGCAGTACCTGCATTACCCGGTGCTACAAATACTTTTGCGACTTTATCATCTTGCGCGATTTTCCATGCAAGTGCATGTTCACGACCACCATTACCCAAAACTAAAATATTCATTAAAAAAATCCTTCTGAAATAGAATCCCCCTAAATCCCCCTTTGATAAAAGGGGGACTCCCTTCGCTCTACTATGATATAGAAAACCCTCCTTTATTAAGGAGGGCTAGGGAGGATTTAAAATTAATTAGTGACGGAAGTGACGCATACCAGTGAACACCATTGCAATACCAGCTTCGTCAGCCGCAGCAATCGTTTCTTCATCACGCATAGAACCACCCGGTTGGATAATGCATTTGATACCCGCTTTCGCAGCGTTATCAATACCATCACGGAATGGGAAGAATGCGTCAGATGCCATTACCGCACCTTCAACTACTAAGCCAGCATGTTCAGCTTTGATTGCAGCAATACGAGCTGAGTTTACACGGCTCATTTGGCCAGCGCCGACACCAATGGTTTGACGGTTTTTAGCATACACAATCGCGTTAGATTTTACGTATTTCGCTACTTTCCAAGCGAAGATCATGTCATCGATTTCTTGTTCAGTCGGCGCACGTTTGGTGACTACTTTAAGATCATCTTTAGTGATCATGCCCAAGTCTTGATCTTGAACTAACAAACCACCGTTTACGCGTTTGTAGTCAAGTTGCGATTGACGCGCATCGATTGCTGGAAGTTCGCCACATACAAGTACGCGTACGTTTTTCTTCGCGCCTGTTACTTCAAGAACGCCTTCAGCAACGCTCGGTGCAATGATCACTTCAACGAATTGACGATCTACAATCGCTTGTGCAGTTGCAACGTCTAATTCACGGTTGAATGCAATGATGCCACCGAAAGCAGATTCAGGATCTGTTGCATACGCAAGATCATAAGCTGCTTGAATACCGTCTAAAGATACTGCAACGCCACATGGGTTAGCGTGTTTAACGATCACACAAGCAGGCTTCGCAAATGATTTCACACATTCAAGTGCTGCATCAGTATCTGCGATGTTGTTATAAGAGAGTTCTTTACCTTGAAGCTGTTTCGCTGTTGAAACAGAAGCTTCAGTCGCTGTGTCTTCTACATAGAATGCAGCAGCTTGATGCGGGTTCTCACCGTAACGAAGGTCTTGAACTTTGTTCAATTGAGTATTGAAAGTACGTGCAAATTTGTCTGCCTGACCTTCTTCTTTACCTACGCGAGCGCCTAAGTAAGATGCGATCATGCCGTCATATTGAGCAGTATGTTCAAATGCTTTTACTGCTAGGTCAAAACGAGTTGCATGAGATAAAGCACCCTCAGCTTTAAGCTCGGCGACGACAGTTGCATAGTCAGAAGCATTTACGATGATACCTACAGATGCATGGTTTTTTGCTGCAGCACGAACCATGGTAGGACCACCGATGTCGATGTTTTCGATAGCATCAGCAAGTGAACAGTTTGGTTTGGCTACCGTTGCAGCAAATGGATAAAGGTTTACAACGACTAAATCAATAGCATCAATGTTGTGTTCAGCCATCACAGCTTCGTCTAGACCACGACGAGCCAGGATACCCCCATGAATTTTCGGATGTAGTGTTTTTACACGGCCGTCCATCATCTCTGGAAAACCTGTATGCTCCGAAACTTCAACTACAGCCACATTATTGTCTTTCAACAATTTGTAGGTACCACCTGTAGATAAAATTTCTACCCCTAGAGCAGCAAGTTCTTGTGCAAATTCAACAATACCAGTCTTGTCAGACACAGAGATTAAAGCGCGTTTAATAGTCATGATCTTCGTCACAGTTTTCAAGGAACAGAATAAAACAAAATCAGCAATTTACAGGTTAAAAAAAATGCCTGCGGAAGCCGCAAGCATTTTATCATTTATTCACTCATTAAACCGTGAGCTTTTAACTTTTTACGTAAAGTACCACGGTTGAGTCCGAGAATCTCGGCAGCACGTGTTTGGTTACCACGTGTATATTCTAGAACTACAGATAGAAGAGGTTTCTCCATTTCTGCTAGCACCATGTCGTATACCTGAGATGGTTGCTCGCCCTGCAGTTGTGCAAAATAGTGGCGAACTGCGCGATCTACGTGGATACGTAAAGCAACATCAGATTGTGCAGTAAAAATAGGAGATTTGCTATTCATGCGAATTAATCCGAAAAACAAATATCACTTGGGTAAAGTGATATATAAAAGTGGTCTAGAAATTGAAATGAACTCCATTTTAGATCCTAAAACGGAAGTTCTAAAACTTAGTCATTACATTGAGCCTGTAGCTTGACACATCTCTGCGATTTGGTCGAAAAATAAGCGTAACAATAGTTAAAGTTTTGTTACTGACCAAAATCAAAACAAAAAAATCTGCACGATACGCAATAAATTTTATAGCGCATTAGGCAAGACTGTATTTGTTGTGAAAAAGTCGCGAGGAGTTGCAGCACATAGCTTTCGTGGCGCGTATCATACCATTGTCTAAGCAAAAGTGAGCAAGAAAACTGCATTTTTTTTAACTTTTTTTAATTTTTTAATGCTTTCTCAGCAGATTAGGGGCGAATTATTTCCAAAGTATAGCGATCAAAGCTTTTACGATCGACTGGAAGCTTAAATTTGAATTTAAACGGGCTGTTTTTTGGGATGCGCTGAATATTGACCAGACTTTCAATCAGGTACTCTTCGGAGGACAGGTTATAAGTTGCAATCACTTCACCGCGATGTTCCAGATTGATTCTTAAAATCGGTAAGTTCAGGCTACGGTCATGAAAATTGATCAGCTCACCGCTAAACTCAGCTTCATTATTACCGGTTGCCTTGATTTTGACTTTATTGACCTGAATCAGTGTGTAGTATTTTTCCAGATTGGAACAATTAAACACTTCACAGGCAGTGTGAAAGGCCAGGCTCATAACGTGACTGTTTTTGATGTATTGCGGATTGAACCAGAAGAATTGAAACATCAGCAGGCTGAACAGTGACAGATTGAGTAAACTCCAGCCTATATAGTACATTGGCCCGCGTTTAGTCTGTTTTTCTGCCTGATCTTCCCAATTCATGCTCGGTAATACTGAAATTGGCTCGGTACTGAAATAATTCAGGTTATTTAAATAGGTTTCCAGGTCAATATTGGAATGTTCAACTTTTTGATCAAAAATCTGTAGCAGGCTATGACGATTGTGCTGATCTGCGTGATAAACACCTGAGTTATTTTGAGTATCAGTTTCGCTGAATTCGCTGGAGTTCGACTGAGCCTGAGATATTGATGCGGTGACCGAATTCCGGGTTTCGGTCACCAAATGCGATAAGGCATTAAATGAAGTAGTACATTTGGGACAGCAAACCATACCCTGCGCAACGGTGAGTTGAGCAACTGTGACCTTATAGGTGGTGGAACAGGTAGGGCAATGGGTTCTTTTGTCACTCATGGATTATTTATAGGCTCATTCGTTCTTATGGCGTTTACCCGAGATACGGCACCAGTGCTCGTCTCGTTTTTCTACCTCTAATATATCAAAATAATTTGAGTAAATGCTAGTAACATCAGCAACTTGCTCTTCAATCACTCCGGCAAGTGCGAACTGTCCCTCAGATTTGATTAAAGTTGCGAACTCAGGAGCCAGCATCATCAGTGGTGCTGCCAGAATATTGGCAACAAATACGTCAGCTTTGGTATTGCCGAGCTCATCTCTAAATTCTTCTGGCAGTCCGACATAAAGTTTGTCCAGTACGCCATTCAGTTCAGCGTTTTGCTGAGTCGCCAGTACAGCTTGTGGGTCGATATCAGTAGCATATGCTTTTTTCGCACCTAATAGCAGTGCAGCTACCGCGAGAATGCCTGAGCCACAGCCATAATCGATGACAATTTTATCTTTCACATTAATTTTGCCGAGCCATTGTAAGCACAGGAAAGTTGAAGCGTGGTTGCCTGTTCCGAAAGCAAGACCTGGATCAAGCTTGATGTTTACCGCATCGGCATCAGGTGCTTCCATCCACTCCGGTACGATCCAGTATTTATCAGCAATCTGAATGGGCTCATAGGCATCCATCCAGGTGCGTTCCCAAGCCTGATCTTCAATCAGCTCATGACGGATCGGAGCATCTGGCATTTGTGCACGAATAAAGGTTTCTAGTGCGGCAACATCGATTTCTTCGCCTTCTTCCTGCGCATAAATACCGGTCACAATCACTTTATTCCAAAGTGGCGTTTCACCTGGAAGTGGTTCCAGCAAATCCTGGTTTTCAGCATCATCCAAAGTCACACTCACTGCGCCTAGTGAGCTGAGTAATGTCTCAGTAAAATCAACCTGAGCCTGTTCAACCGTAATATGAATTTGTAACCACTTCACAGAAATAACCTTTATACATTTTTCAAAAAGCTATTGTAACGGAAGTTCAGACTCAACGCTGCTATCTTCTTGATCCATTCCAAAAATAAAAAAGAATGCATGAAGCATCCTTTTAATCGTTCCAGATGTTGTCTAATCCAGATTCGTTAGTGGTGTTTGCGCCGGGAGTGGTGCAAGCCGATTCAACAAGCTGCCAAAAATTGCAGCAAAGATATACATAAAAATAGAATAAACCGCGGCTGGCATCGCCACAGCAGCACTGCCAATCACAGTTAGGGCAATGGTCATGGCGAGGGTGCTGTTATGAATGCCAATTTCAAATGCACTGGCGCGGGCTTGAGCGCTATTAATATTAAGTAGTCGCGGAATCAGATAACCAATACTCAGACTTAGTATGCAGAACAAGGCAGTGGCCAGACCCACCTGGGTTAGATATTCACCGATATTTGTGCGTTCTTTAATAAGTGTGGCAAGAATAATCAGCACCAAAAAGCCAATGGAAAAAATCCGCAACGGCCGATTCAGTTTTGCTGTCACGCCTGGTGCATAGCGCCGAATCAACATGCCAATTCCCACCGGAATCAGGATGATCGCAAAGACTTGCAGAATCTTGCCGAATTGCAGGCCAACTTGCTGGCTATCCTGCATAAAATGCATGATCGAAAAATTAATAATTAAAGGTAAGGTAATTGCTGCGATGACTGAGTTGATAGCAGTCAAAGTGATATTGAGGGCTAAGTCACCTTTAAACAGATAGCTAAACAGGTTGGCCGTTGCACCCCCGGGCGAAGCCGCCAGGAGCATCAACCCGACCGAGAGCAATGGGGTTAAAGCGAATAGTTTGCAAAGCAAAAAGGCAATGCCAACCAGAACAACCAGTTGGCAGAACAATGCTATAAATACGGCTTTGGGGTGGCGAGTGACACGGCTAAAGTCCCGAGGTGTCAGTTCAAGGCCCAGTCCCATCATGATGATTGCAAGTGCCAGCGGCAGTAATATCGTTATAAGGCCAGAATCCATCTGTATGCTCCTTGTCGAAAATTGTTTTAATACTTCTGATTTTCTTTAGAAAAGCATACAGCCTTATAGCAGAATCAGCCAAATAAATTACAAATCTGATAAACGACTTTTATTGCTATACACCACTTGCTGGCGACTAATCAGCACACCGAAAATAGTGGCGAAACTGTACATGAAAATTGTATAAATGCCTGCAGGAATAGCCATCGTGACATTATTTAAGACCGATATCGCAATCGTCAGCGCAATGGCAGTGTTATGAATGCCAATTTCAAAGGTACAGGCGCGTGCCATTTTCTCTGGAATACCCATGAGTAAAGGAATGCAATAGCCAATAAACAGGCTGGAAAAACATAAAATCGCAGTTGCTGCACCAATATTGGCAAAGTATTCGACCAAATTCGAACGTTCTCTGAAAATGGCGAATATCAATAGGATGGTTAGGAAACCGATAGAGAGTAAGCGCATGGGCCTGCTGACAGTAATTGACAGGTTTGGAAATTTGGCCCGAAGCAGCATACCCATGATCACGGGAATCAAGGTAATTAAAAACACCTGCACAATCTTTTCAACTGGAAAAGTCACGTTTGAGTCATGACTCATAAAGTAGTGTAAGGATAGATTGATAATAAAGGGAAGGGTAAAAATAGAGATGATGGTATTAATGGCGGTTAGAGTAATATTCAGTGCCACATCACCTTTATATATGTAGCTAAACAGGTTCGCGGTTGGGCCGCCAGGTGAGGCGGCTAGCAACATCAGACCTACAGCAAGCAAAGCGGGCAAGTCCAAAATCAGACAAATAAAAAAAGCAACGCTGGGTAATAGGACTAACTGCGCAAATAAAGTAATAAAAATGACTTTAGGATAGCGACTTAAGCGCAGGAAATCTTTGATGGTGAGTTCTAGCCCCAGCCCCATCATCATGATTGCCAATGTAATTGGCAAAAAAACGCTAAAAAACCCCGAATCCATGAATTTGCCTTTTTATTATACATTTATAGATATATTTTGAGTTTAGCCTAGATGAATAAATAAGCAATAAAAAACGGGCAAAATGCAGTCACTTTGCCCGTCAAAGCTTTTACTTGAAATCTAAACTATTTAGATATATATCGGCTACATACCTGGCTGGCCTTGCATTGGTGAGTCAGGCTGTGCTGGCTGGTTCATCTGATGCTCTGCATTGGTTGGCTTTGCATCGGTGGCTGCATTGGCTGACTTTGCATCTGAGATTGTCCCTGAGGGCGTGGTGGCATAAAGCCTAATGCACATTTACCTTTGACTTCGGCACCATTAATGGTGGCAGTGGTTGCACCACTGTTGCCGCTACAAGTACTCATGAGTTCGGCTTCATCGCCTTTGATTGAAGCGTTTTTGGATGAAGCGAAAAACTGCGGTTCACAGGTACCATTCCAGATAATGCCGCGATGGGCAAAACTGACTTGTGCACCTTGGGATTTGCCTTTACAAACCTGTTGGTACTTTTGTGCATTATAAATGGTTTCGACCTTATCATTCGCTGATGCAGCAAATGGCGCAAAACATAAACCACATAGAACGGTTGAGAGGAAAATATTCTTATTCATCTTTTATACCTTTGTTTGTAATGTAACCAACATATAGATTAAAAAATGCGCGAGATTAAACAATGCAAATCGAGTAAATTTCTCAGCTTATATGTTTAATTTATATAGTTCCTCTGCAAAGTTAAATTACAGTGCTTTATTGTTATGCGAGTTAAGTGCGATTTATCTCAGGATAAATTCAACTGAATTTGTCTACTTTAGAGTGAAATTTGCTATAATGCTCAGCTATTCTTTTTTATCTCTCAATTACCACTATGCATTATCCTAAAGTATACGATGTCATTGTTATCGGTGGCGGTCACGCCGGTACGGAAGCGGCTCTGGCTGCAGCGCGTATGGGTCGACAGACTTTACTCTTAACTCATAACATTGAGACTTTAGGGCAGATGAGCTGTAACCCGGCCATCGGTGGTATTGGTAAATCGCATTTGGTGCGTGAAATTGATGCCTTGGGCGGTGCGATGGCACTGGCTGCCGATAAAGGCGGTATTCAATTCCGTATTTTGAACTCGCGTAAAGGTGCTGCAGTACGTGCAACACGTGCGCAGGCGGACCGTGTACGTTATAAGGCGGCTATTCGCGAAACATTAGAAAACCAAGCAAACCTTGATATTTTTCAGCAAGCCGCAGATGACCTGATTGTTGAAGGCGATACCGTTAAAGGTGTGGTTACCCAAATGGGTATCCGTTTTGATGCGAAAACTGTGGTGCTGACAGCAGGTACATTCTTAGGTGGTGTCATCCACGTTGGTCTGGAGAAATCTAGCGGTGGTCGTGCTGGTGATCCGCCATCTATTTCACTTGCACATCGTTTGCGTGAATTAAACTTGCCAGTAGGTCGTTTAAAAACAGGTACACCACCACGTATTGACGCGCGTTCAGTGGATTTCTCTGTGATGACACCACAGCCGGGTGATTTCCCATCTCCGACCATGTCATTCATGGGGGATGTGTCTATGCATCCTGAGCAGGTAAATTGCTATATCACGCATACCAATGAACGCACGCATGAAATCATTCGTGGCGGTTTAGACCGTTCACCGATGTACACGGGTGTGATCGAAGGTGTTGGACCACGTTATTGCCCATCGATTGAAGATAAGATTCACCGTTTTGCCGATAAAGATTCTCACCAAGTCTTCTTGGAGCCTGAAGGCTTGGATACACATGAGCTTTATCCAAATGGTATTTCGACTTCTTTACCGTTCGACGTTCAGTTTGAACTGGTTCGCTCGATCCGTGGTATGGAAAATGCGCACATTCTTCGTCCGGGCTATGCCATTGAATACGATTACTTCAACCCACAAGCGTTAAAGTTCACGCTTGAGACTAAAGCCATCAATAACCTGTACTTCGCGGGTCAAATTAATGGTACTACCGGTTATGAAGAAGCGGGTGCACAGGGTTTGCTTGCAGGCTTGAACGCCGCACGTCGTGCTTGGGATCAGGAACAGTGGACACCAAAACGTGATGAAGCGTACATGGGCGTTCTGGTTGATGACCTGATCACATTGGGTACCAAAGAACCGTACCGTATGTTCACCTCACGTGCCGAATACCGTTTGATGCTGCGTGAAGATAACGCAGATCAGCGTTTAACAGCCATTGGTCGTGAAATGGGTCTGGTGGATAACGCGCGTTGGGCAGTGTACTGTGAGAAAATGGAAGCAGTGGAAAAAGAAACAGGCCGTTTGCAACACTTGTGGGCCGCACCAAATAACCCAATGGGTAAGAAATTCGTTGAGATGACCGGTGCAGACCTGTCTAAAGAATGTTCGGCGATTGATTTGTTGAAACGTCCAAACATTTCATTTGCTCAAATTGCAGAGTTAACCAATTCTGAAGTATCACCATTTGTCGGTGAGCAAATTGAAATTGCAGTGAAATATGCGGGTTATATTAATCGTCAGCATGAAGACGTCGCACAAATGAAACGTCTTGAAGAAACCCGTATTCCTGCAGATTTCGATTATGACATCGTGTCGGGTCTGTCCCGTGAAATTACTCTGAAACTGAAAGATGTTCGTCCTGAAACATTGGCGCAAGCCAGTCGTATTCCGGGTGTAACGCCTGCAGCAGTTCAACTGGTGATGATTACAATTCGTAAGAATGCACAGGCAAAGAAATCTGCTTAAGATTTTGCGCTAGAAAAGTCCGCGTTAAGCGGGCTTTTTATCGGCTTGTAGTTTTGTATAAGTTTTGACTATCGTTGAATTAAAAATAACTACTATTAAATTAAGTTATTGATAAATATATATAATAAATATTATTAAGATGTATTAAGTCTATAAATACAATCTTTTAGGTCTAATTTAGATGATATTTACACATGCTGATGTGCTTAAACCCGACTATTGTCGTGCTATTTCTCTATCAAGATTAGGTTAAGAATAATGCAACGGATCGTCAGACTATCAAACGGTTTGTGAATTATTGATGGAGATCAGTCATGGCACAGTCATACAGCGAAAAAGCCCAAAAAATATTAACGATATTCTTATGTTTCTGGGTCGCATTTTTTGAAGGTTTTGACCTTCAAGCTCCCGGGATTGCGGCGAAAGGAATTGCAGCAAGCTTTGGTTTAGATCAAATCCAAATGGGCTATGTATTTAGTCTGGGTGTCTTTGGAATGCTGTTTGGCGCATTCTTTGGCGGACGTATTGCAGATTATCTAGGACAAAAGAAAGTCCTAATGCTTTCTGTGACTATTTTTGGTCTGTTCATGTCGTTGACTGCAATTGCGCCAAGCATCGAAGTTTTATATGCAGCGCGTTTCTTTACTGGTTTGGGTTTAGGTGCGGCAATGCCAACCATGATTTCAGTCGTCGGTGATGAAGCAACGGAAGCCAACCGTGGCAAGCTAAATAGTCTGATGTATTGTGGTTTGCCGGTAGGGGCGATCTTTGTTGCCGGTCTGGCCATGTTGCTTCCGGAGATTCAATGGCAAACCTTGTTCCTGATTGGGGGATTAACGCCTTTAGCACTGATTCCATTGATGGCATTTATTCTTAAAGATAAGCCTAAAGTGAATGCGGGAAGTACCGGTTTCTGGCGAAGCTGTGCCGGGAATGGCTGAGGTGTTGTTCAAGCAGCAACAGTATAAAAATACAGTGCCTCTTTGGGTGGGTTTCTTTTTTACCTTGATGATCAATTATATTTTGATCAGCTGGTTACCTAACTTGCTTATGGAACAAGGTTTGCAGAAACAACAGGCATTTCTGGTGATGTTGGTGTTCCAGGTGGGCGCGGTTATTGGAACCCTGAGCCTAGGTTATTTACTGGATCGTTTAAAGCTTTGGCAAATGGCGACCATCATTTATAGTGGCTTGTTTGTTGCCTTGGTATTGTTATTCACCACAACTTCTATTCCGTTATTAATTTTGGCGGGAGTCATGGGTGGCATTTTCTCTACGGGTGGTCAATCTATTCTATATGGGATCTCACCGATTTTTTACTCAGGCGCAGGCAAAGTGACAGGCGTGGGCAGTGCGATCTCTTTAGGGCGTTTAGGGGCGATGACTGGACCATTATTAACTGGAAAAATTCTGGCATTAGGTTTGGGCACCACAGGTATTCTTGTGGCAAGTTTACCAGCAGTGGTCGTATCGGCAGTAGCCGTCACTGCACTATCACGTTATAAGGCTGCTCATAAGTAATTAATCATTGAGATCTATCAATACAAAAAGGGAATCTGAAGATTCCTTTTTTTATCGTCGAGGTTTTTAATTGAATAAAGTCAGTCCATAAAATTTGCTAAAATATACGGATAGTAAACAGATTGATTTTTATATGGCTTATCAACTTATTCCACTCTCGATTCAGGCCACTGATAATATTGCCTGTCCACATTGTCAGCACAACGTGATTGATTGGGCAGAAGAGCAGTATGTGCAACCTTGTGAACATACCCTGTTTATTGCCATGGATATTGGCTTTGAATATATGACGGATGAATTCGAGCACAGCATGCCGCGTTCTGTAGATGATCTGCATGCCAATGATGATCAGGTGAATATGCTGGATGAAATCACCCAAGCGACTTATTCAAATTATCTGATATATAAGTCTGATCTGGGCATAGATGGGTATTTCCGCTATGTGGGTTTTACTGCATAAATCATCATCAATAAAAAAGCGCCAATCGGCGCTTTTTTATATGGAAAGATTAACTTTCTATTTCTTCTTCGATTTCATCATCCGTAGTATCCATGCCCAATTCTTTAAGCTTGCGCGTTAAAGTGTTGCGACCCCAACCTAAAAGTTCTGCGGCATGACGTTTACGGCCACGGGTTTGTTGCAAGGCTGCATTGATCAAGGTGCGTTCAAACATCGGCGTCGCAACATCCAGAAGTTTCATTTCACCATTTTTGAGTTTTTGCATCGCCCATTGACCCAGCAATTCATCCCAGTGATGCGGTGCGATCTGGTTCAGCGTTGGAATTGGCGCACCCGGATCCTGCTGATGAATTGGAATCTGTTTCAGCTCAGGTGGCAAGTCTTCAGGATAGACTTCACGACCTGTGATCATGACAGTCAGCCAGCGACAGGTATTTTCAAGTTGACGCACATTACCTTGCCATGGCAATTTCTGCATATATTCTTGGGTTTCAGGACGTAATATCTTTGGATTGACCCCAAGTTCCTTTCCGGCACGCGCCAGAAAATGCTGCGCCAGCATCGGAATATCTTCACTGCGATGTGCCAGTTTTGGAATATGAATACGAATTACATTCAGTCGATGATACAAGTCTTCACGGAAGCGACCCTCATGAACCAGTTTTTCCAGATCCTGATGTGTCGCTGCCACGATACGCACATCGACCTTAACCGGAATATGACCGCCAACTCGGTAGAACTCTCCATCGGCTAGGACACGCAATAAACGGGTCTGGGTCTCAAATGGCATATCGCCAATTTCATCTAAAAACAGCGTACCGCCATTTGCCTGTTCAAAACGACCTTGGCGCTGGGTATTAGCACCGGTAAATGCACCTTTCTCATGGCCGAAAAGTTCAGTTTCGATCAGGTCTTTTGGAATCGCCGCCATATTGAGGGCAATAAAAGGTTTTGAGCTGCGTGGTGAATGACGATGCAGGGCATGCGCTACCAGTTCTTTACCTGTACCAGACTCACCATTAATCAACACGGTAATATGCGATTGTGATAAACGGCCAATGGCACGAAACACTTCCTGCATGGCAGGCGATTCACCAATAATTTCGGTAGATTGAATTGGTGGAGCCGCTTTTGCTGATTCTTGTTGCTGTAGCTTGGTGATATGTAAAATTGCACGATTTACCAGCGCCAGTGCTTCATCAATATCAAAAGGCTTAGGCAGATATTCAAAAGCACCAGTTTGATAACTGGATACAGCCGATTCTAAGTCTGAATGCGCCGTCATAATAATGACAGGTAGGTCAGGATAACTGTGTTTAACCTTGCCCAGGAAGGTAAGTCCATCAATACCCGGCATGCGGATATCGGTCAAAATCACATCGGGTGCTTCCAGACTCAGTTGGTCTAGTGCAGATTGTGCTTCTTCAAAACTGGTCACATCCAGACCTTCCTCTTTAAAGGTCTTTTCCAGTACCCAGCGCATGGCGCGATCGTCATCAATCACCCATATTTTATTTCGCGACATGATTCGACTCCCAAGGTAAATATAAGCTAAAGACGGTTTTTCCAGCCACGGACTGACACTCGATCATGCCGTTGTGCTGATGAATAATATTTTGAGCAATACTGAGGCCCAGTCCGGTACCTTTTGCGCGACTGGTGACCAGCGGATAAAACACCGATTCGATAATCTCTTCCGGCACACCTGGACCGTTGTCTTCAATATCAATCCTTACTACAGAGCGGTGAATCACCCCGTTAATGGTAAAGAGACGCTGAATCCGGGTTCTTAAAATCAGTTCCGGTTGATGTTCGACAAAGAACTCCTTGTTCTCGGTCATGGCCTGTACGGCATTGGCGCAAATATTCAAAATGACCTGAATCAATTGGTCGCGGTCTGCCAGAACTTCCGGTAAGGACAGGTCGTAATCCCGGGTAATCTTGATTTTCTTTTTGGTCTGATTGGCAATCAGTGAACGCACCCGTTCCAGAGGTTCATGCACATTGACCAGTTCATAGCTCGGAAGCTGGCGTGAACCGAGCATGGTATCGGCCAGATTTCTGAGTCGATCCACTTCGCTAATAATAATGTCGGTAAATTCTTTGTATTGTGGATCATTCAAACTGCGTGCCAGGAGTTGAGTCGCCCCGCGAATGCCACCCAAGGGATTCTTGATTTCATGCGCAACACCGCGAATCAGCTGACGCGCTACCTGATGCTGTTGCAGCAGATTTTCTTCACGAGAGATTTTTAACATGCGATCGCGAGGATTGAGTTCGATGAGCAGTAGCGGATGATAAGGTTTGCCCAGATTTAGCTGAGAAACAGTGTAGTCAACATGAATGTCTTTAAAGTTGACCAGAATAGTGGCTTCGCGGCGTGTATAAGGTTGTCCCGTAGTTAAAGTATTATTCAGGGCTTCTTCGGTATTGAACTCATCTGTCGGGTTTTGCAGAATATTGAGTACGGATGTGCCGCTCGCGCGGAATAAGCTCACATCAAATAAGGCTTCACAGGCAGAATTCAGATAATAAATATTAAGATCGCGGTCTATCAATAAGATACACGTGGTCATATTGTCCACTAAAGCACGATAGTCGATCGGAATAATTTGATCCATTCGCGGGTTTGTTCCTGTATTAAAATGGCGCAATGGCATCTTCATAAAGCAATTTAATCAATTTTAAGTTCTGATTTGATGCAAGATGCACGCCAACTTTTATGACGAGAGATTATTTATTGCGATGAAATGCAGAAATGTGACAGAGCAACACAATTCATCTTAGATATAGCGGATTAAATTGAGGCTGTAAATCTAAAATGATTCATTTTGGTGCATGAGTGGGTATGTTGAATATTTTATGGCAATATTTTAGTGCATGATGCAAAGAGTCAGGTTTTCAACTATTTTTATGATGCGAAAAGACATACAATACGCGCATTCTAGTAGAGCGAAAATTCATGAAGTCCCCCAAAGTCGGTTTTGTATCTTTAGGTTGTCCTAAGGCATTGGTAGATTCTGAACGTATTTTAACCCAGTTAAAGACTGAAGGTTATGACGTCGCTTCGGATTATGACGGTGCTGATTTAGTTGTAGTAAATACCTGTGGTTTCATTGAATCCGCAGTGCAAGAATCGCTAGATGCGATTGGTGAGGCGATGAGCGCGAATGGTCGCGTGATCGTAACAGGTTGTCTAGGTAAAGACGAAGACAAGATTCGCCAAATGCATCCCAATGTCCTGAAAGTGACAGGTGCAGCGGCATATAAAGAAGTTATGGATGCGGTTCATCAATACGTGCCTGAGCCGCCAAAACACAATCCATTTATTGATCTGGTTCCAGAGCAAGGCATCCGCCTGACGCCAAAACACTATGCTTATCTGAAAATATCCGAAGGCTGCAACCATCGTTGTACCTTCTGTATTATTCCAAGCATGCGTGGCGATCTGGTTTCACGTCCAGTCGGTTCTGTGCTTGATGAAGCTGCAGCGCTGAAACGTGCCGGTGTAAAAGAAGTACTCGTCATCTCCCAGGATACTTCTGCTTATGGCCTGGACACGAAATACAAGCTGGATTTCTGGAATGGCCAGCCGGTTAAAACCAAATTCTATGACATGTGTGAAGCATTAGGTCAGTTGGGAATCTGGGTGCGTTTGCACTATGTTTACCCGTATCCGCATGTAGATGCAGTAATTGACCTGATGGCACAAGGCAAAATCCTGCCTTATCTGGATATTCCATTCCAGCACGCAAGTCCAAAAATTCTCAAACTAATGAAACGCCCTGCGCACAGTGAAAATACACTGGAGCGTTTGAAAATCTGGCGCGAGAAATGTCCTGATCTGGTGTTGCGTTCAACATTTGTGGTGGGCTTCCCGGGTGAAACTGAAGAAGACTTCCAGATGTTACTGGACTGGCTGAAAGAAGCCCAGCTGGATCGTGTGGGATGTTTTACCTATTCGCCAGTTGAAGGTGCGACAGCAAATGATTTGCCAGATCACGTTCCTGAAGAAATTAAACAAGAGCGTTATGAGCGTTTCATGCAGGTTCAGCAAGAAATCTCGGCAGCCAAACTCCAAAAACGTATCGGTCAGACCATGACTGTGCTGGTAGATGACCTGGAAGATGAATTCCCGGTAGCGGTTGCGCGTTCTTATGCAGATGCACCTGAAATTGATGGCAATGTTTTTGTTGAGGATATCGATAAAAGCGTCATTAAGGCAGGGGATTTACTTGAAGTCGAGATTACCGATGCAGATGAATACGATCTGTATGCAAAACTCATTTCAATCAAGTCTGCTTAAGATTTTGAATTAAAAAAATTTAAATTGAATACTTTGGAGTTTGATGATGTTGGATTCTAAAAAGCCACGCTTTGGTCGCATCCTGTTAAAGCTTTCTGGTGAAGCGCTGGCAGGAAATAAAGACATGGGGATC
This sequence comes from Acinetobacter sp. YH01021, assembly GCF_013420255.1. Lineage (GTDB taxonomy): Bacteria > Pseudomonadota > Gammaproteobacteria > Pseudomonadales > Moraxellaceae > Acinetobacter. The sequence goes on along the minus strand of NZ_VOYO01000022.1, from coordinate 17,353 downwards.
GATGCACAAGTGCTCGATCAGATGTCACTTTCTATTGCGCACCTCGTGGGTTTAGGCGTACAAGTAGGTATTGTTGTGGGTGGTGGTAACCTGTATCGCGGTAGCCAGCTACAAAAAGATGGTCTGGTTGGCCGTGTAACTGGCGACCAGATGGGTATGCTGGCTACAGTCATGAACGGTTTGGCACTTCGCGACGCTTTGGTGCGCCGTAATATTAAAACCCGTTTAATGTCTGCATTGCCGATTGGTGCTGTGGTTGAGTCTTACTCAAGCCGTGATGCGATCCGTCACCTGACTCAGGGTGAAGTGTGTGTATTCGTGGCAGGTACAGGTAATCCGTTCTTTACGACAGATACAGCTGCCTGTTTACGTGGTATTGAAATCGAATCAGACTTGATCTTGAAAGCGACCAAAGTTGATGGCGTATATAACAAAGATCCAAGCAAATATGATGATGCGGTTAAATATGACACATTGACTTTTGACCAGGTTCTGGACGAAAAGCTGGGTGTGATGGACTTAACTGCAATCTGTTTATGTCGTGATCACAATGTGCCGCTACAAGTATTCGATATGAATAAGTCTGGCGCATTGCTTTCCGTGGTGATGGGTGAAAAAGAAGGGACTCACGTTACCAATTAATGACGTGAGCACCAAAGCACTTTATACTACACGCTAATTTAGTAATAACCTCTTTTCAAGAATTAAGTAAGGAAGATCATATGATTAACGATCTTAAAAAAGACAGCGAAGACCGTATGAACAAAACTCTAGAATCTCTAGAGCATGGTTTTGCAAAAGTTCGTACCGGTCGTGCGCATCCATCAATTTTAAATAACGTGATGGTTTCTTACTATGGTTCAGACGTTCCATTGAACCAGGTGGCAAACGTAGGTGTTGAAGATTCACGTACTTTGTTAATCCAGCCTTTCGAACGTTCAATGGTTTCTGCAATTGATAAAGCGATTCGTGAATCTGATTTGGGTCTGAACCCAATTACAGCAGATGCGATTCGTGTACCGATGGCTGCGTTGACTGAAGAAACGCGTCGTGACATGCAAAAAGTTGCGCGTAATGAAGCAGAAAATGCCAAAGTAGCGATCCGTAACATTCGTCGTGATGTATTGGGCGATATCAAAGCTTTGTTGAAAGAAAAAGAAATTTCTGAAGATGAAGAGCGTCGTGCTGCTGACGAAATCCAGAAAATTACCGACAAATTTGTTGCTGAAGTTGACAAGCGCTTGGCTGCGAAAGAAGCTGAATTGATGAAGGTCTAATTCATCGATGACCGTTGCTGAAGAAAATCCCCGTCTTCCGAAACATGTTGCCATCATCATGGATGGCAACAATCGTTTTGCCAAAAAAAATCAGATGCAGAAAGGTGATGGACACCGTGAAGGAAAAACGGTTCTGGATCCGATTGTTGAACACTGTAAAAAAAGAAATATCCAGGCTTTAACTGTATTTGCCTTTTCCAGTGAAAACTGGAATCGTCCACAGTTTGAAGTTGAATTGCTCATGAAATTGCTGGTTGATACCATTCATGAACAATTGCCCCGCATGGAAAAATTCAATATTGCCTTACGCTTTATCGGTGATCGCAGCCGTTTGTCCCCAGAATTACAGGGACTTATGTTGCATGCCGAAGAGAGGACTGCTAATTTCAATAGTATGACACTCACTATTGCAATCAGTTATGGTGGTATGTGGGATATGGCACAAGCTGCACAGCGAATTGCCAGCGATGTTTTAACAAATAAATTAGATCTTGATGCAATTAATACTGATGTATTTGGTCAATATGTCAGCCTCGGTGATTTACCTGCAGTTGATCTGCTGATTCGTACGGGTGGAGATTTCCGTCTTTCGAATTTCCTGTTGTGGCAGGCAGCCTATGCAGAGCTTTATTTCACTGAGACGCTATGGCCAGAATTTACCGTTGAAGAACTTGATGATGCACTTGCCGTATTTGGTGGGCGTGAACGTCGTTTTGGTAAAACATCAGAACAGATTCATCAGGAAAAACTTGAGAATTAATACATGTTTGAGCGGATTATAACCGCATTGGTGTTGGTAGCAGTTGTACTGAGCTGTATGTTTGCTACCGAATCACATTATCCAATGTTTGTATTGATGGTTCTTGCTGCTGGGGTGGCCGGCTATGAGTGGTTCAAACTCATGCCGCGAAAATTTAAACATGTCATCAAACCTGTTGCTTGGGGATATGGAGTGCTCACTGCGGCACTTTCAGCTTTGGCATTGTATTTTGCCGAAGTTGCCTTATTGTTATGGGTAGCTTCTATAATTACCTGGTTGCTCAGCATTTACTGGGTTAAAACCTATCCTGAATATGATGGCTGGTACAACGCCAGCCTGCACGGAATCGGCGTAGTTCTGATCTCTGCTGCGGTTACTGCAATTTTCTCTGTCTGGCAAAGTTCACCGTGGTGGCTGATGTACCTGTTTTTACTGGTATGGGGCGCAGATAGTGGTGCATATTTTGTGGGTCGTAAATTCGGCAAGAAAAAGTTGGCGCCGAATGTTAGTCCCAACAAATCGGTAGAAGGGTTGTATGGCGGTATCGTTACCTCAATGCTGATTGTAACGGCAGTCGCCTTGCTTTATCTGGATATGACCTGGCCAGAACTAATTTTATTCCTGATTTTATCTGTCGTTACAGTATTTAGTTCGGTACTGGGTGACCTGTTTGAATCCATGATCAAACGTCGTGCCGGTATTAAGGATTCAGGTCGAATTTTGCCAGGACATGGCGGAGTACTGGATCGTATTGATTCTTTGCTTGCTGCAGCTCCAATCTTTGCAGCAGGTATGGCTGTTTTAAAACTTATTGGTGTAGATTTATAAATGTCACAAGCAGTTTGTATACTGGGTGCTACAGGTTCCATTGGTCAAAGTACTTTAAAAATCTTGCAGCGACATCCTGAAGCATACTCGGTTTTTGCTGTGACCGCGCAAAGTCGTATCGAGGAGCTGGTTGAAATTTGCCGGCAATACTGTCCTAAAGTGGTGGTGGTGCCGGCTGAAAAAGTAGATGAACTTTCAAAACTACTTCAGCAACACCATTTATCTGATATTGAAATTCTGCAAGATGAAGCCGGTTTAATCGCTGTGGCTGAACACGCGGATGTTGATATCGTTATGGCGGCAATTGTCGGTGCTGCAGGCTTGTTGCCGACATTGGCTGCAGTGAAAGCGGGTAAACGCGTACTGCTGGCCAATAAAGAAGCCTTGGTGATGTCAGGTGACATCATGATGCAGGCAGCGCGCGATCATGGTGCCTTATTGCTTCCCGTTGACTCCGAACATAACGCGATTTTCCAATGTCTGCCACCGCATTATTTTGAGGCAGAGCGTCATGGCAAGCCCAAACTGGGTGTATCCCAGATTCTGCTGACCGCGTCGGGTGGGCCGTTTCTGAACCACAGCATACAGCAACTTGAAGAGGTCACACCTGCCCAAGCTTGCAAGCATCCTAACTGGTCCATGGGTCAAAAAATTTCAGTCGATTCTGCTACCTTGATGAATAAAGGCTTAGAATTGATCGAAGCCTGTCATTTGTTTGCAGTTCAAGAACAATTTGTTACAGTTGTTGTGCATCCACAGAGTATTATTCACTCCATGGTTCAATACGTTGATGGTTCGACTTTGGCACAAATGGGTAATCCGGATATGGGCACGCCTATTGCACATGCTTTGGCATGGCCTGAGCGTATTAGTACGCATGTGGCGCCACTGGATCTGTTTATGCATTCACAACTTAATTTTCAAGAACCGGATATGCTCCGTTTCCCTGCATTAAAATTGGCCCGTCAGGCCATGCAGAGTGGCGGAATTGCACCGACAATTTTAAATGCGGCCAATGAAATTGCAGTTGCTGCATTTTTAAATCAACAGATCAGATTTACCCAAATTCCTCAGGTAGTTGAGCACGTCCTAAATCAGATGGACAATCAACCCGCACATGATCTGGAGGCTATCTTGCAAGCAGATCAAATGGCGCGAGGTTTATCACAGCAATATGTTGTGAATAAAGGAAGTTAAGATATGAATGCCTTGTTTATGATTGCCGCTGCAATTCTCTTACTCGGTCCCTTAATTGCGATTCATGAGTTCGGTCACTATATTGTGGCGCGTAAACTGGGCGTTAAAGTATTGGTCTATTCCATTGGATTTGGGCCAACATTATTAAAATGGACCTCGAAAAAATCCGGAATTCAGTATCAATTGTCTGCCTTGCCTTTGGGTGGCTATGTCAAGATGCTGGATGAACGCGAAGGTAATGTCTCTGAAGAGGACTTACCCAAAGCCTTCAATCGTCAGCATCCGTGGAAACGAATCGCCATCGTGGCAGCGGGACCATTAATCAACCTGATTTTTGCAGTTCTTCTATTCTGGGTGTTATTTTTACCGGCACAAGAACAGCTCAATACCCGTGTGGGTAAAGTTTTACCAAATACGCCTGCTGCAACCGTACAAATGCAGCCGGGCGACAAAATTGTAGCTGTGGATGGTACTCAGGTGGAAACCTGGGAAAAACTCAGTTATGCCTTGGTGGATCGTGTTGGTGAAACTGGTGTGGTTTCTATTCAGGCAGATCGCGCTGGTGAAAACAAATTGTTCCAGTTGCCGATTCAAAACTATTTAAAAGATCAAAGTCAATCGCCACTAGAAAGCCTGGGTTTCTTGCCTTATCGGCCAGAAATTCCGGCAGTGATCAGCAAACTGAGTGAAGATGGTGCAGCCATCCGTCAAGGTTTGAAAGAAGGCGACAAGATTCTGGCCATTGACGGCGTTCAGATGAAAGACTGGTTTGATGTGGTGCAGGTGGTACAGGCATCTCCAGAAAAATTACTCAAAATGGATGTACTACGCGAAAATCAGGTGGTTCAGCTGGAAGTCATGCCACAAGGTAAACGTGACAATATGGGCAATGTGACTGGTATGCTGGGCGTACAAAGCGATCCGGGTAAACTGAACATTCCTGCAGAATATAAACAGACCATTCATTACTCGCCAGGCGAAGCACTGGTAATGGCATTTGATAAAACAGCACATTTATCTTCGATGATTCTGAACTCGATTGTCAAAATGGTACGCGGTCTGATTGGTCTGGATAATTTATCAGGTCCAATTACCATTGCCAAAGTGGCAGGACAAAGCGCAGAAATGGGCTGGGAAACTTTTATTTCCTTTATGGCGCTAATGAGTGTAAGTTTAGGAATATTAAATCTACTACCCATTCCAATGCTTGATGGCGGACATCTGGTTTACTATTTTGTTGAATTAATTCGTGGTAAACCTGTTTCCGAACAAATACAATTGGTTGGACTAAAAATTGGTATGGTACTGCTCGGCAGTATGATGCTTCTGGCATTATTTAATGATTTTATGCGTTTATAACAACGTAAATGGAATAAATTAACAGCGGAAAAGACTGGCATGCAGCACACACATTTATTTATGCCTCTGGCACTCGTTAGTGCAATGGCAGTAGCACAACAAGTATATGCAGCAGATGAATTCATTGTACAAGATATAAAATTTGATGGATTAGTACGTTTAACTCCTGACAATGTGTATGGCCTAGTGCCAATTAACAGTGGTGATCGGGTCAATGATCCAATCATTGCCAATGCAATTCGTAGCATGTATGCATCAGGCCTGTTTGATGACATTAAAGCCGTTCAGCAGGGCAATACCTTGGTTTTCCAAGTGGTTGAACGCCCGGTTATTTCGAAAATCGAATTGAAAGGCAATAAGCTGATTCCTAAGGAAGCGCTTGAAGAAGGTCTGAAAAAAATGGGTCTGGCTGAAGGCGAAGTGCTGAAAAAATCAGCGCTGCAAACTATTGAAACTGAACTTGAACAGCAATACATGCAGCAAGGTCGTTATGATGCCGATATTACGGTCACCACGACGCCTCGACCAAATAACCGTGTTGAATTGCTGATTGATTTTATTGAAGGTAAAGCGGCTAAAGTTTTCGATATCAATATTATCGGGAATACCGTATTTAAAGAGTCTGATATCAAGCAGGCCTTTGCCGTAAAAGAAAGTGGCTGGAGTTCGGTCATTTCGCGTAATGACCGTTATGCACGTGAAAAGATGGCGGCGAGCCTAGAAGCTTTGCGTGCCATGTATCTGAATCGCGGTTATATCAATTTTAATATTACCAATTCCAGCCTGAACTTGAGTGAAGATAAAAAGAATGTTTTCATCGAAGTTTCTGTGGATGAAGGCGAACAATTTAAATTTGGTCAAACCAAATATTTAGGTGATGCACTTTATAAGACTGAAGAATTACAGGCTTTACAAATTTTCAAAGAAGGCGAAATTTATTCGCAGGAAAAAGTCAACGCGGTTAAGCAGTTATTGCAGCGTAAGTATGGTAATGCAGGTTATTACTATGCAGAAGTCAATATTGTTCCTCAAATTAACAACGAAACCAAACTGGTTGATCTAAATTATTATATTAATCCGGGTCAGCAAGTTACGGTAAGACGTATTAATTTCACTGGCAATACGAAAACTGCAGATGAAGTATTACGTCGTGAAATGCGCCAAATGGAAGGTGCGCTTGCCAGTAATGAAAAAATTGACCTGTCTAAGGTCCGTCTAGAGCGTACCGGTTTCTTTAAAACTGTCGATATCAAACCTGCACGTATTCCGGGTGCACCAGATCAGGTGGACTTGAATGTTGCCGTTGAAGAGCAGCATTCAGGTACTAGTACTTTGGCTGTCGGTTTCTCGCAAAGTGGTGGTGTGACTTTCCAGGCAGGCTTAAGCCAGACCAACTTCTTGGGTACCGGTAATAGTGTTTCAATCGATTTGTCGCGTTCTGAAACTCAAGATTATTATAACTTGAGCGTGATGGACCCGTACTTCACCATTGATGGTGTGCGTCGCGGTTATAACATGTATTACCGTAAAACCAAGCTGGATGATGACTATAACGTCAACAACTATGTGACAGACAGTTTTGGTGGTGGGATTAACTTTGGTTATCCAATTGATGAAAACCAGAGTGTCAGTCTTGGTCTGAATATTGATCAGACAGATGTTACGACTGGGCCTTATGTTTCTACTTATGTTGCGGATTATCTAGAACGCAATGGTGGTAGAGAAACACGAAGTGGTGAATATTGTCCACAAAATCCAATTAAAGATGCTAATGGTCAAATAACGGGTTATGAACCTTGTACGGCTCCTATTCCATATGGTCAAGAATTTAAAGGTGAGTTTTTTACCTATAACCTGAACTTAGGCTGGTCATATAATACTTTAAACCGCCCAATGTTCCCTACAAATGGTATGTCACATCGAATCAATGGTGAAATTGCATTGCCAGGCAGTGATGTCGAGTATCAAAAAGTCACTTATGATGCTCAGGCATTCTTCCCATTAGGCAAGGATTTTGTTCTGCGTGGTTATGGTAAGTTGGGTTATGGTAATGACCTACCATTCTACAAGAATTTCTATGCAGGTGGTTTTGGTTCGGTTCGTGGTTATGAAAATAGTACATTAGGTCCTAAATATCCAGGTGTATATTTCTCTGATACAGGTCAAACGGATCCTTCTCCTGAGGAAGTAGGTGGTAATGCACTAATTCAATTTGGTACCGAATTAGTGCTTCCAGTACCATTTAAAGGGGATTGGGCACGTCAGGTTCGTCCAGTCATCTTTGCTGAAGGTGCACAAGTGTTTGATACCCAATGTGATGTATCAAATGAAAATATTTTCGTTAATGGCACTTCAGTAAATGGAAAGCAGTACTGTAAAGATAACTTCGGTTTCGATGCAGATAATATGCGCTATAGCGTGGGTGCAGGTTTCACCTGGATCACCATGATTGGCCCATTGTCTCTCAGCTATGCTTATCCGTTGAATAAAAAAGACGGTGATGATACTAAAAACATCCAGTTCGAAATTGGACGTACTTTCTAAAATCGTTTTGACCTAGAAACTAAATTTTGCTCATAAAGCCTTTAGGTTTTGTGAGCAAATTTTTTTGAATGAGTAAGAATATGAAAAAAATGATTATGGCAATGAGCCTGGCTTTGGCAAGTGTTGCTCCTTTGACTCAAGCGGCTAGTATGGGGGTAATTGACTTAGAGCGTGTGGTTGAAGGTAGTACCTATTTGAAACAACAAAACACGATATTTCAGCAAAAAATTCAGCCACAAACCACCAAGATTGAACAACTCAGCAAGGAGCTGGAAGCTTTGCAGCAACGTGCTCAATCCAATACCAAGCTCAGTGAGACTGAAAAACAGAAAATGTCTGCGCAATATCAGGCTAAGTTGCAAGAATTAAATCAGTTACAACAATCTGTACAGACGAATGTCCAAAGCTCGATTCAGCAGATCCGGGCTGTATTTGATGCACGTATAAAGCAAATTGCTGAACAATTACGTAGAGAAAATAACCTCGATGTGGTTTTAAATAAAAATTCAGCACTTGCTTATGATGCTAAATATGATTTAACTGATAAAATGATTCAAAAGGTTAATGCAATTAAATAATCAATGAATCATCAACAGCTTCAGTTAGCTGATCTCGCTCGCCTGGTTCAAGGCGAGTGCATAGGTCAGACAGATTTGCGTTTGAGCGCTTTGGCCAGTCTTGAACAGGCAACTTCACACGATCTGGCATTTGTGAATGCCGATAAATATGTAGAGCAGGCCAATCAAAGTCAGGCAGGTGCTTTAATTGTCACGACTGAACTAAAACAACAGATAACTTCACATCAAAACTTTATTGTTGTGGCAAATCCCTATCTGGCTTTTGCGATTCTGACGCATGTCTTTGAGAAAAAACATCGCCAGCGTGGCATTGAAAGTACGGCTCAAATTCACCCGTCGGCAATGATCGCGGACGATGCTTATATTGGTCATTATGTGGTGATTGGTGAGCATTGTGTCGTGGGTGCGAATACGATTGTTCAGGCGCATGTGCAGATCGATGATGATGTCGAAATCGGTCAGGACTGTTTTATTGACTCACATGTGACCCTCACCGGCGCAGCAAAAATTGGTAATCGGGTGCGTATTCATGCTAATAGCGTGATTGGCAGCGAAGGGTTTGGTTTTGCACCTTATCAAGGTAAATGGCACCGTATTGCGCAATTAGGTTCTGTACGCATTGAGGATGATGTGCGTATTGGGTCAAATTGTAGCGTAGACCGTGGTGCACTGGATGATACGATTTTGCAACAGGGTGTTATTATTGATAATCTTGTGCAAATCGCGCATAACGTTAAAATTGGTGCACATACCGCGATTGCTGCAAAAACTGCCGTTGCAGGAAGTGTTTCAATTGGCAAAAACTGTATCATTGGTGGTGCCTCTGCGATTTCTGGACACTTGAATATTGCCGATAATGTGACGTTGACCGGAATGTCAATGGTGACAAATAATATTTCTGAAGCTGGAAAATATTCATCCGGGATTGGTCTGTTTGAAAACCAGAAATGGAAACGTACCGTGGTTCGCCTCAGACAATTAGCAGATGTGCCATTGACCCAGGTGATCAAACGACTAGATTATATGCAATCTCAGATTGAGTCCATTGAATCAACATTTAAGTTGCGTAAATAATTATGATGACAGAGTCGAATTTGCCTACATTCACGAAGCCTGAATTGCCAATGAATATTCAAAAGATTCGTGAATATTTGCCCCATCGCTATCCATTTTTATTGGTTGATCGCGTTGTCGAAATTACCGATAATGGCATTGTTGGTTATAAAAACGTCTCAATTAATGAAGAGTTTTTACAGGGCCATTTTCCGAATTATCCAATTATGCCAGGTGTACTAATTGTTGAAGCGCTGGCACAAATCTCTGGAATTCTGGGTTTTGTGATGAATAATGAAGTGCCAAGTGAGGGTTCTTTGTTCCTGTTTGCCGGTGCGGAAAAAGTTAGATTTAAAAAACAGGTGGTTGCAGGTGACCAATTGGTTTTAAAATCTGAATTAGTGATGCAAAAGCGGGGCATTTACAAATATAATTGTATTGCCACTGTAGATGGCGTCGTCGCAACAACCGCGGAAATTATGGTTTCGCATCAAAAAGTCGAGCAGGCATGAGCAATAATCCCCTTATTCATCCAACTGCCATTATTGACCCATCAGCAGTCATTGCTGCTGATGTAGAAATTGGCCCATATTGTATTATCGGGCCAAATGTCACTATTGGTGCGGGTAGCAAACTTCATTCACACGTGGTGGTGGGTGGCTATACGCGTATAGGTGAATATAATGAAATTTTCCAGTTCGCCAGTGTAGGTGAGGTGTGTCAGGATCTTAAGTATGCCGGTGAAGAAACCTGGCTTGAGATTGGCGATCACAACAAGATTCGTGAGCATTGCAGTCTGCATCGTGGCACGGTTCAGGACCAGAGCCTGACCAAGATCGGTAGTCATAACCTGCTCATGGTGAATACGCATATTGCACATGACTGTATGGTCGGAGATTATAATATCTTTGCTAATAACGTCGGTGTGGCTGGACATGTCCATGTCGGGGACTACGTCGTCATTGGCGGAAACTCGGGCATTCATCAGTTCTGTAAGATTGATTCTTATAGCATGATTGGTGGGGCATCACTGATTCTGAAAGATGTACCGGCCTATGTAATGGTTTCAGGTAATCCTGCGCATGCATTTGCTATGAACATTGAAGGTATGCGTCGTAAAGGCTGGTCAAAGACCGTAATCAGCGGTTTACGTGATGCCTTTAAACTGATTTATAAATCAGGTTTAACGACTCAGGAAGCAATCGAGCAGATCCGTACAGGAATTTTGCCTGAAGTGGCTGAGGTACAGCGTTTAATCGATTCTCTTGAACAGTCGAAACGTGGTATTGTGCGCTAAAAGTTTAATATAATAAAAAAGACACCTGAAGGTGTCTTTTTTATTTTGGGAATTTCTATTTTACTTAAGAAATTTAATTTCCTCAGCTTTCGGATAATTCTTCAATAGCTTTGTTTTGTATTGCGAAGCAAGCGTAGCATTCTTTTCAACATCTTTGCTGATGTTATAAAGCTGATACAGGGCAGTGGAGGCTTTCGCAGAATTTGGATAGCGGTCAACGACAATCAGATAATTACGTTTCGCTTCAGCAAATTTTGGTGGGTCAATCGCCAGATTGAATTCCGCTAACCAGAAATAAGCATTGCTGATATAAACGCTATTCGGATTGTTTTTAATAAAGTTTTGCATCGGGGCAATGGCTTTGGCTGCACCGCCATTTTTATAAGCATCTAAAGCCACGGTATAAGCGGCTTTTTCCAGCTCAGCAGGTTGCTGTCCGCTGCTTGCTGTATTGACCTTATTTGCGCTTAGGCTGGGTGCAGTATCCTGTGGGTTTTCCTCCGTTGGATTGTCTTCAGCAGGTTCAATTTTTTGCTGCAACAGTTCAAGACGCTGATCGAGATCGGCATAACGATTAGTCAGTTCATTTTTGAGCCGTTCAATCTCATTTTCCTGTTCTTCCATTTTACCGCGCAAAATCCGCAGGTCATTCTCGAGCTGCTGGTTCTTTTGCATGATTTGCCAGCTGGTATTGGTTTGAACTGCTGGAGTTGCACCAGCCGCAATTGCCGCTGGGGTATTTACTGTGGTTTGATTTGTAGCTTGGCTCAAGCCGCGCGATTCAATCGGAATATTGGCAAATAGAGGTGTGGTAAAGAGTGCTATCACTACACACAATACGGTCTTTTTAAACATCATAAAATTTCCATAATTCTTTGTGAGATGCGGATCCGCTGCTCATCTTTTCAAAGTAGATCATTCATATACATTGCACACATTAAAAACGGCATTTTTAGAAAATGCAACAAGGTTTTACAAAGATCATGTGAATCTGAGTGTTGATGGATTGATTGTGAAGATCCCTTAAAAATCAGCAGAAATATCAATATTGTTTTTAAAATAATCAAACGGATAGCTTGAGGGATTATTTTGCGGAACAAGGCTTGCAACTTGATTAAAAATCTCTATACTCTGTTTTTGTAATGGTAGCCCTGCTGGTTACTTCGCAATTGTACTCTATGAACCCCGCCAGGACCGGAAGGTAGCAACGGTAATAGAACTATGATGTGCCGGAGCTTTGCTGGTAGGGTTGCCACCATATTCTTATTATAATAACAATGCGAATTCGCAGTTTTCTATTCTCAAATATCATTCCTTTTTCAATGTCATCAAACAGCACTATCTTATTATTTTAATGATTCAGATCATTATTATTTTATGTCGTACTTTATTTTGCAGCTAATATTGGATAAATAACCAATATACTTATACGTGCATTAAGACTTTCAAAGAAGATAAGAATTAATCTTCTGCTTTACGGTTAATCGCCTTGATAATCGCATCCATTTCAAAACCACGATACATTAGAAAACGGATCTGTTTGGCTTTGAGCTTCAGGTCTTCAGTGACCTCAGTCCCATATTTTTTGACTTTTAGTTCATAGGCTTGTTGAACCCAGTCGGTTTCTTTGAGTTCTTCTGAAATCAGAGCAGTATCAATCTTTTTGCTCTTGAGTTTCATTTTAATTTGATTGGGACCTTTGCCTTTACGCTTTTGACTCGACAACATGGTTTCCGCCACACGCTGATCACTTTGATAGTTCTCACGGGACAACTCTTCCACTAAGGTAATGACTTCATCACGATGCTCTGCATAAAGGCTTAATTTCTCGATCAGTTCGGCTTTGGAATATTCCTTGCGCGTCAGTACGGCAAAGGCATAAGAACGTAAGCGTGAGCCTGTCAGTCCCGGGTTCTTCTCATCCTGAGTTGGGGTAGAGGAAAACAAACGTTCTTCAGGATTAAATTCAGGAGCGTCTTGGATCGCACTTTTTGCAGGTTGAGCTTGATCTTCAGTATCACCAAATTGCTGTTTTAAAGTTTCATAATCGAGCAGTTTGCTGAATTTCGCGTCTGACATGATTCTCTCGGATTTTAGATTCCCTATATAATAACAAAACGCCCCGGAGGGCGCTGTGTATTGACGTTTAAAGATGATGCATCTAATAAGATCATGCATCTAAAAAGTCAGGTTCTTCCTTGCTATCGTCTTCTTCAACAACCACTGCTTTAGTCAGAAGCTGGTCACGAATCAGTTTTTCAATCGTCTGAGCCATTTCTTTATGCTCTTCCAGATAACGGATGGTGTTGTTCTTACCCTGGCCAATTTTGTCGCCTTGATAAGAATACCACGCACCAGCTTTCTGCACGATTTCTTGCTGTACAGCAAGGTCGATCAATTCACCTAGATGGTTAACACCTTTGCCATAAAGAATCTGGAATAAAGCTTCTTTAAACGGAGGCGCCATTTTGTTTTTCACGACTTTGACTTTGGTTTCAGAACCAACAATCTCGTCACCTTCTTTCACTTGGCCAATACGACGGATGTCCAAGCGAACAGAGGCATAGAATTTCAGTGCATTACCACCGGTTGTGGTTTCCGGGCTACCAAACATGACGCCAATCTTCATACGAATCTGGTTAATGAAGATCACCATACAGTTTGAGCGTTTGGCATTACCGGTAATTTTACGCAGTGCCTGGCTCATCAAACGGGCTTGCAGACCCATATGCGAGTCACCCATTTCGCCTTCAATTTCGGCACGTGGTGTCAATGCAGCAACAGAATCGACAACGATCATGTCGATCGCGCCAGAACGTACCAGCATGTCTGCAATTTCAAGTGCCTGTTCACCGTGATCCGGTTGCGATACCAGCAGATTGTCGATATCTACGCCAAGTTTGCGCGCATATTGAGGATCAAGTGCGTGTTCCGCATCGATAAATGCACACGTACCGCCTGCTTTCTGACACTCTGCAATTGCTTGCAATGTCATTGTGGTTTTACCTGAAGATTCAGGACCATAGATCTCGACGATACGACCTTTTGGTAAACCACCAATACCGAGCGCGATATCCAGCGTTAAAGAACCTGTAGACACGGCTTCAACTGCCTGAACGGTATTGTCACCAAGACGCATTACTGTATTTTTACCAAACTGTTTTTCAATCTGGCTTAAGGCAGCGTTGAGCGCCTTGTTTTTATTCTCATCCATCTTACAACCTCAATACGATGTCACTAAGTTAGTACTCAAGTGGATGTCTTAAATTAGAGCTTTGTTCCACAGGTGTATAGTGACAGAATTTTCCCTAGTGTTCTATAAAAGTCAGCGCATGTACGACATATTCTGACGCTTAAATTTAATCGTCATTATAGGACCATGACTGATCGAAATTCTGACTATTTTCATTTTTAAATCTACTGATGTCACGACGATCCTTCTTGCTTGGACGATGGTCGGGACGAGCTAGATTATGCAACTTTCTTTGTGATGTAATCAATTCCCGGCGTGCAATACTGACTTCGGTTTCTTCATACAGTTTTTGTGCCACGGGTGCAGGTCCACGAACATCAGAAAGTTCCTTAACCAGCACGGTTTTTTTGTCGATGCCTTGCTGAATCGTCAGTTCCATACCAACACGGACTTCGCGCGATACCTTGACACGTTCACCATTGTGATGGACTTTGCCACCTTCAATCGCATGTTTGGCAATCGAGCGGGTTTTAAAAAACCGTGCTGCCCACAGCCATTTGTCTATACGCATGCCTACCGCATCTTCGGGTAAAGACGATTTACGCATATTTTTTTTCTACCTCAGCCTGATTTAAATGAGTGATTAAATCTGTTAATTGGTGCAGCATCGGGTAATTACAAGTCTGGCGTGCTACTTTGGCTGAAGAGGGTTGCTGGATGCTGAACAGGTTCTGAATGCCATAGGCTTTGGCACCATTCAGAACTTTTTCGGTATCATCAATAAAATAAGCATGTGCAGGGTCAAATGGATGCAGTTCATTCAGGCCTTGCCAGAATTCGATAAATTCTTTGGCATGTCCGATCGTTTCTGAGCTGACGATAACATCGAAATAATCTCTTAAATTTAAATGATCCAGCTTAAATGCTAGACCCGCACAGTCAGCATTGGTGGCCAGCCAGATTGGATAGCCATTATTTTTGAGATAATCGAGTAATTCAAGACAATGGGGGCGTAAGGCGACTTTATCTTTATGTTCAATTTGCATCGCCAGAACATCGACTTCGACTTTAGCCGTCCAGAAGCGTGAAGAGTACCAGTTTAAGGTATGATTATGTTCCTGATAGAATGCATAGAGTGTCGCTTGGCTGTGTTCCAGGCTACAGCCATGTGTGGCAGCATAACGCACAGGCAATAACTCGTTCCAGATGAAATCATCATAGGCAAGATCAAGTAAAGTGCCATCCATATCGAAAATTATGGTAGGTTTTTCAGAGCATTTTGACATATTTAGGTTTTCTATGTTTAAAGCAACAGCAGCACCACAAGATCCAATGATTTTGCAGTTTGTGCCCATTTTGACACAAGCCTGTGAAATTTTGCGAGAAGAATATCAGCGTTATTGTTCTGGTGCGGCTTTTGATGTCATCAAAAAAAATGATAATTCTCCGGTGACTCAGGCAGATTTTCGGGTCAATACTTATCTGACCCAGGCTTTGGCAGAGATTTCCAGCTTGCCTTTACTGTCTGAAGAAGGACAGGAACATGAACGCCGCTCATGGTCAGAATTCTGGTTACTGGATCCGCTAGATGGTACCAAGGAATTTCTGCACCAGCGCCCCGAATTTACCATTAATTTGAGTCTGGTCAGAGGCAGTTTGACCACTTTTGCCATATTGGCGGTTCCGGAGCAGCAACTGATTTATTTCTGTCCTGAGCAGGGCTTGCCTTATAAATATGATATCCAAAAGATGACATGGTTTGCTTATGAAATGCTTGAAACTACTAAAATGATTGCTGTGGGATTGAGCCAAAGTAGCCAGCAGAAACCGAAATATACCGAGTATTTGCAAAGTCTGGCTAAGCTCACTGACTACACCGAATTTAAAGCGGGCAGCGCTTATAAATTTTGCATGATGCTGGAAGATCAGGTAGACATCTATCCACGTTTTCATCCGACCTCGGAATGGGATACCAGCGCTGGTCAATGTATGCTCGAACGGATTGGTGGTGGTCTGGTTGATTTAGAAGGCCGTCCATTTATTTATAATCATCGGGATACCTTGCTGAACGGTGGATTCATTGCTTATAAAAATAATGATATGAAAATTATTGCATTGCAGGCAGTGTCTGACATGCAGGCCGAGCATTGAGCAAAATTCTGAGCGTGTTATAGTGGTACTTAACCTATTACCAATCCAGAGTTGGCTGTAACGTGTCCCTGAAACTGCTTCCACCGAGTATGTTGAGTGCAATTGATTTATTGCCCGATGTACAAACGCCTGTCACCTTATTCACACGGCATTCGATTCGTGAGGAGGTTCCGGGGCAGGGTTTGGCAGGCTATGATCTGCAACTGACCAATCAGGGGCGGGATCTGGCGCAGGAATGGGGTGCTTATCTGGCTGATCAAACCGATCGTGTGATTCATCACTGTATTTCAAGTCCGATCCAGCGTTGTATTGATACCGCTGCATTGATGATTGAGGGGGCAGATGCGGTTACCCCTGAGCAGAATACCCATCGTATTGAAATTATCGAACAGGGACTTCTGGTGGAGCCGGGCAGCTTTGTGCTGGATATTCAAAAAGCCGGGCCTTATTTTGCCAAGCAGGGTGCGCTCGGTTTTATTAACAGTTTTGTCAATAATGCCTTGCCGGGGATGAAACAGCCGATTCATGGTGTGGTGGATGTACTGGAACTGATTTACAACACCCATCCGCAAAATAAATATGGGCTGAGTTTGGCTGTCAGCCACGATACTATTCTCGCAGCCATGATTGCAGTGATGTCAGGGCGTCAGGACGTCAGTCGGGAAGACTGGCCAAAAATGATGGAAGGTCTGTTTGTCTGGTTTGAAGGTGATGTGTTTTTGGAGTCCAAACTGAAATGGATCTGGCGCGGACAGGTACACGAACTGGATATTGCTGATTTTAAACGTTCTCAACTTTCTTAAATCAAATTGATCTATTTAAAACTCAATTGTTCGCAGCAATTGAGTTTTTTTTATCGGGGAGGTAGAAATTATGAAGATCGTATGGCGTTTCATATTGATCATTCAATAAAAGTCAGGCTAAAACAATAAAAATAAATTCTAAACTGCATCTTTTACATTTATAGGGCGAAAATTCAATAATGTAAGTCTCTGTACACGACAAAAATAGATAACTCATTGAAATAATGTCACAATAATTGTTTTCTAACGACGAATACTATGACACATCTCAATGAGTTATATCTTATCTTAAACAAATCTCTAAAATGGAACA
>NZ_VOYO01000021.1:0-41381 GCF_013420255.1 Acinetobacter sp. YH01021 | reverse complement strand
AGATATCTGTTGTACTTTAATAGGATTTTGCTGATCTAAATGCTTTTGATGCCAGGCACGAAGTGTTTCAGGAGTACAACCAATCTTAGGCGCAATTGCTGTGATTGCAGCCCAAGTAGAAGGATAATCTTTTTCAGATTCAATCAATAATTGAACCGCTCTTTCTCTGATTTCAGGGGTATATTTTAATTTTGTCATCGGGACACTACGCTTCGCTACGTCTTGCGAAGCAATGCTTCTCATCTCAGAATATTGACTCTCCGACAAACCCGGTACGGTTCAGCCTTCTGCATGACCACACCATAGCGATTCAGATATGGAACCGTCAGACTTCCACCACCAATACCAAAGATTGCTGATGCAACCCCAATCACACTACCTGCAGCAACTTGTTGACCTGATGAGGGTAACGTTTTCGTTGGGTCAATTGCTTTTTTGGCACCTGTAAACATCGTATATGCGACCCAAATCAGAAATAAGCCAACAATGATTTGTAGATGTAATCCTGATATCAAACCAGCAAAACCTGCCCCAAAAAAACAACCAATCGCCATAGGTGGCGCTAGATTTTTAAAAACAGGCCAAATCACAGCACCAGTTTTATGATGCGCCATCAATGAGCTAATCGAGGTTACAACAATGGTTGCCAAAGATGTGCCTAATGCGAGGTGCATAACCACATCGGGGTCATAGCCCATTTGGGTAAAGACAATAAAAAGCAGTGGTACAATAATCGTACCACCGCCGACACCAAACAGCCCTGCTGCAAAACCAGCAAAAGCGCCGATGACTAAAAAGGTTATAAGTTCCACAATAAACTAACTTTAAAAAGATAAAAGAATTAAGGCATTGAGTTAAGCGTGTTCCAACTGACCCACTTGATGATAAGCACGGTTAAAATACACCAGACTTTCTTCTTGATCGCTTTGTTGAACTTTAAGAACACGACACATGAAAACACTGTGTGTACCGACTTGCTGAATATCTTGAATCTCACAGTCAAAACTGACCAAGGCATCTTTCAAAATAGGTGAACCAGTTTCCATAGTACTCCAATCACCGAGTTTGAAACGATCTTCTGAGCTGAATTTACTTGAAGCAAAAGCATTTGAAAGCTGTTCATGCTGAGTACTTAGTACGTTTACAGCCAAGACTTTATTTTCAACAAAATGGGCATGTGAACGGGAGGATTGATTCATACAGACTAATAACATTGGCGGTGTATCCGTCACGCTACATACGGCAGATGCAGTAAATCCATGCATACCTGTTTCACCCGAAGTCGTAATAACATTCACTGCTGTGGTGAGTAAAGACATTGCATTTCTAAAGTCTGTTGCTTCAATCATCTCTTTCATCTCAAATGTACATATCACGTGCTCGTGCATAAAGCTGGACAAATGACCTTGCGATGATTTGTTCTGCTTCGCACGAGACTACGTTTGATTAAGCTTCTAGCTCTTTACGAACAATGGCAGCACCTGCGCTTAAAGCTTCAAGTTTGCCACTTGCCACTTGGCGAGATAGCGGTGTCATACCACAGTTAGTTGAAGGATACAGTTTATCTGCATCAACAAATTGCAATGCTTTGCGTAGCGTATTTGCTACTTCCTCTGCAGTTTCCACTTGAGTGGTTGCCACATCAATTGCACCCACCATCACTTTCTTACCACGGATCAATTCGATTAAATCCATTGGTACACGTGAGTTTTGGCATTCAAGTGAAATAATATCGAGCTTAGATTGTTGTAGTTTCGGGAATGACTCTTCGTATTGACGCCATTCATTACCTAAAGTTTGTTTCCAATCCGTATTTGCCTTGATACCGTAGCCATAGCAAATATGCACAGCGGTTTCACATTTGAGTCCTTCAAGCGCACGCTCTAAGGTCGGAATACCCCAATCATTTACTTCATCAAAGAACACATTAAATGCAGGCTCATCAAACTGAATAATGTCGACACCTACTGCTTCAAGCTCTAACGCTTCTTGATTCAGAATTTTGGCAAATTCCCAAGCCAATTTTTCACGGCTCTTGTAGTGACCATCGTAAAGTGTATCAATCATGGTCATCGGACCAGGAAGCGCCCATTTAATTTGTTGATTGGTTTGGCTGCGCAAGAATTTCGCATCGTCTACAAACACGGCTTTTTTACGAGAAACATCACCCACAACAGAAGGTACACTCGCATCATAACGATTACGAATACGCATCGTTTCACGCTTTTCGAAATCCACACCTTCAAGATGCTCAATAAAGGTGGTCACGAAATGCTGACGGGTTTGCTCGCCATCACTCACGATATCGATACCCGCAGTGACTTGCTCATGTAATGATAATTTCAAAGCATCACGTTTAGCTTCTAATAATTCTTCGCCTTCAAGCTTCCATGCAGACCATAATTTTTCAGGTTCAGCTAACCAAGACGGTTTTGGCAAGCTACCCGCAGTTGAAGTTGGGAGTAAAAGTTTCGGTTGTGTAAGCGCCATGTCTAATCTTCTTTGTCTAAATTCGTAAATCTGTTTATCAATTTAATGGATTAAGCAGCTGTTTCGATTTCGAAATTTGCAGCCCATTCATTTAAAATGTCTTGATAAGGCTTAATGAAGTTTTCTTCCGTCCATTTACCTTGTTTAACTGCAAGCTCACCACGTTCCACACGGTCATAGACCACACGTGTAAGTGAATAATCGCCATAGCTTAGACTTGGTTGATACACCACACCTGCAGGAGAGTTGGTGTTGTAAATTTCAGGACGATAGATCCGTTGGAAACTTTCCATGGTCGCAATAGCACTGATCAATTCAAAATCAGTATAATCACGGACTAAATCGCCAGCGAAATAGAATGCTAATGGTGCATTACCACCTTCTGGTTTAAAGTAGCGTACACGTAAACCCATTTTGGCAAAATATTCATCGGTACGTGAATATTCATCATTTTTGTATTCCACACCCAAAATAGGATGTACGTTGGCTGTACGGAAATACGTTTTAGAGGTTGAAACGCTTAAGCAAATGACAGGTTGTTTTTTAAATTCTGCTTTAAATACATCTGAATTGACTAAATGTTGATAAAGCTTGCCATGTAGATTGCCAAAATCTTCAGGTTTTTCACCTACACCACAACCCAATTGTGGCAATACCACACTGAAGTCGTAATCACGCACATAAGATGAGAAGCTATTGCCGATCATGCCTTCAATATGCTCACCTGTTTGATGGTCAATCACAACACTTTTAAGTGTTTCAATAAATGGGAAAGTTTGACCATTACCTTCAATATCAATTTCCGCAGAAATAATGTCAATCTCAAGTGAATAGCGATCACCTTTCGGGTTATCAACGGTTGCCAAGCTATTAAAACGGTTGTTGATCATCGCAAGGGTACGACGCAAGTTTTCTTCACGGCTTTCCCCACGTGCCAAATTGGCAAAATTTGTGGTTAAACGTGTGCTTTCTGCTGGCGTGTAGTTTTCATCAAAACGGATACGTTTAATTGAACACTCAAATGCTGTACTCATGGAGATTGCCACCTAAAAATTTTATAAAAAGCTAAATTTCTGAATGGCTGTATTTAAACGTGAATAAGAAAGTGAGTAAAACGATATAAATTCAGCTCAAGATGAGAAATACTCATCTTAATAAATTAAAGATTCTGAGGATTTTTAGTTATTCAGTAAGTTAAGCGGCTATCTAAAATCTTTATCTGAAATTGATAATGTTTTTTGCAACTCTACCAAAGATAATAAATCTCCAACTATCAAGTATGTGTAAATAACATAACGATCAGCTTCTTGCCTAGAAGTAATAATATCATGAGAACCTTTCTGAGCAGCTTTGAAAATAGCATCTAACCGCTCGCCCAAATATTTCATCTGTGAACCAACGATTTCCTCAAATCTTTTAGAGTCTGACTGCTCATCAACATATGCAATAATTCGATTTATATAATTATCCACACCTAATTTAATAATTTTAGTTTCACCATTGTCTAAATTAATAGTCTTATCCTCTCTAGCAGGATAAATCACATCAGCAGTATCTTGTAATATTCGCCTACAACTATGAACAGCATTTGACCAATCCTCTGAATTTTCGGACGTTAAATTCTCATAAACAGATGCAAATTTTTGTGCTGATAATGGTACTAAATCTCCAATTTTTCCGTCTACAAACTTTCTTGTTCTAGAAAAAATATCTGACGTAATTTTTGAATATTTTAGCTCATAATATTTATTAGACACGTATTCGCATACAAAAGCTTGTCGTTTAGTTAGAAATTGAGAGTTCGTGCTAATACCATCTCTTAAACTCTTTCTTTCTAAAAAATTACTAGTGCCACCTGATGAAACAAATTGATTCGGATTAGCTGAACTTATTGAAACATTAGGATCATGTGCAATTTTTAGACTGTCCTTCATTGCTTCCAATTCAATCTCCATCGCTCCGATTGACCCTAACTTAGCTTTCTCTACGGTTTTTCCTTCTCCAGCTTTTTTACATAAGTCCCATATATCGGGTGTTAAACCATTTGGGCTTGAAGGATAACCACTACTTTCAAAGATAAAAATTCTTTGGTAATCGAATTCATTTAGCAATCTTGCCAATCTACTCGCCTTTAATGCGCAATTAGATAAAGAAGAGGTACTTAACTCAATATTACTAATAATTTCTTCACTTAATTTTAAAGCTTCATTCAATGACTCTTGATTAACTTGCAATGTTCTGCTTCCAAAGCATTATTGTAGTTATTCTCTTATATACTTTAGTTCTTATTAAATTTCAATTAGTGAATTTCTTTCATCTTAACCTTAGAAAATATCAGTATATCAAATCCTTACTATCTAATTAAATCGTTAAAATATAGGGTTTAGATTTAAACCCATATAACTATGTCAAACAAACTTGAACGTCAGAAATTGACTCTCCCAGCAGGTCACGACAAGCTTCTGCTTCACTCCTGCTGTGCACCATGCTCGGGTGAAGTGATGGAAACCCTAATTGAATCAGGCATCGACTTTTCGATCTTTTTTTATAATCCCAATATTCACCCTGTCAAGGAATATGAAATCCGTAAGGAAGAAAATATTCGCTTTGCAGAAAAACATAATATTCCTTTTATTGACTGTGATTACGATACAGACAATTGGTTTGCACGTGCCAAAGGCATGGAAAATGAGCCAGAGAAAGGTATTCGCTGTACCATGTGTTTTGATATGCGCTTTGAACGCACTGCCCTTTATGCAGCTGAAAATGGCTTCAGCCTAATTAGTAGCTCATTGGGTATCTCTCGTTGGAAAGATATGAAGCAGATCAATGATTGTGGGCATCGTTCTGCTTCACATTATGAAGGTATCACCTATTGGGACTACAACTGGCGTAAAAATGGTGGTGCTGTTCGTATGCTTGAAATCAGCAAGAAGGAAGAATTCTACCAACAAGAATATTGTGGCTGTGTATACTCCTTACGTGATACCAACCGTTGGCGTATGAGCCAAGGTCGTGATCGCATCAAATTGGGCGTGAAATTTTATTCGAATGCCATGGATGATGAAAGCTAAGCTTCAGTCGCCAGATACCAATTTTTCCAGGAACTGGTTCCACGGACTTCAATGGGTACAGTTGGAATCAGTTTTTCTTTTAGAACGTCAGTCTGTCCCACGGCTTTGGCAAGTCGGGCTTTCACAGAATGAATGCATTCACGATCTCCAAACTCACAGCGATCCAATGTCGTACCACCACAAGGACCATTCGCCAATCCTTTGGGACAAGTTTCAGGGCAAATATATAAAGTATCTCCTAACCTACATTGACCACAACTTTCACAACCCACGATCCCTTGCTTAGAGATAAATTCAGTTTTTAACAATGCTTTTGCTGCAGGCGCATTTTCCCAGAATGAGGCTTTAAAAATAAAATGCCCCATACCTTTGGCAATTTTGGACTCAAATAGAGCCTTGTGCATGAAATGCAATTGCTGATATTTAATAAGCTGGCTAGAGGATAGTTGGCGGGAATAATAAGCTAATTCTGGCACGAGTTCATTTTTAGTCTTCACTTGCCACAGTGCATTCCAGAGTGCTTCGAGTTCCTGTAAACCATAATGTCGATATTGTTCAATATATTTTTCTAAAAGCTTTTGCTCTTCAGGCTTATGGCATGCTGAAAGATGCACACCTGCAAAACTCAAATATTTACACATCAATATTTGTATAGCACAACGTTTATAAGCATTCTCAGTTCGTCCATCCTGTTCTTCCTGAGCCAACACTCGTAACATGTGTGGTGTAATCACAATTCCTGCGACCTTATGTTTCACCATAAAATTGGCACGTGCCAAACTAAGTGGCATAACACAAGCAAGTATATTTTGTGGGTATCGATGACGATTTAAAAAAGCCTTGGCTTGTTTTAAAGCCTCCATATCGTAACCCAACTGGGTAACGATAAAGTCTGCTCCTGCTTTAATCTTTTTGTGAAGTTTTAAATATTGTGCATCACGTTCAGCTTCAGCATATTTAAAGGGATTAAAAGCTACACCAATGTGAAATCCACCATAACACTTTGCGGCCATGACCGCATTTACAGACTCTAAATATCGGGTGCGATTCGTTCCATCTTGACCATTTGTATGCCCTTTTAACTTATCACCTGTGAGAAGCAGTAAATTTTTCTGTCCCGAAGCTTGAGTTGATTTTAAGAAGGTCTCAAAATCAGTAATATCCCGACCTTTCCCTGAATAATGGATGATTTTTTCCATTGATGAAGGAAATGTCTTCGCACATTCAAGTGGTGCCAAATCACTATCGGCATGCACTCGATCTGCCAAAGTGATCGCACATGGAAATTCTGCTAAAGACATTGGTACAGCAATGCCTTTAGCAGAACTTAAATATTCCAACAAAATACAAAACTGATTGTGCTTAAAATGGGAAGCAAGCTGTGACATAAAATAAAGTTCAAATAAAAATGATTGAAGCAGGTCGCTATTATATTCGACCTAACAGAATCAGCCCGATTAATCTTAATCAGGCTGATATAGAAAATTTTAGTCAACAATTATGCAATGAATCTATTCACTACATTCAATCAGGCAACTTTCTCATGAGATTCTCGCTCTAATGTGAAATGAAATGCCTATTCTTCAAGAATATTTTGATACGGCTTAATGAAGTTCTCTTCTGTCCATTTACCTTGCTTAAGATTCAATTGAACACGTTCAACACCGTCATAAATTTTACGAGTTAAGAGAAATCATCATTGTGAACAGACTATTTCTCTAAGTTGATTCATCACAACATGTAATTTATAGCCATAGAACCGGCCCATTGAGCTTTTACCACGAGATGCAATTTTAGATAATGATTTATGGCGGTGAATAGGTTTGTGCAACAAAGCCTATTCTAATTAAAACTTGGATTTCATAACCATTAATTTACAGTACAACTATCAATAAAATCGCCCCACCATTGCATCATTTCCATACGCTGATTAAAATATTCTGCATGATTATAACTTGCACGGGTTTTATTTTTATCAGTATGAGATAGCTGTGCTTCAATCCAATTTGATTGAAATAAACCGGATTCATTTAATATGGTACTAAATGTCGATCGTAACCCATGAGAAGTTAATTCATTTTTAGTATATCCCATTTTTCTGATAATCAAGTTCAGGGTATTAAAATGAATAGGTTTATTATTATTTCGGGGGCTAGAAAACACATATTTCTCGCCATGAGACCAAACGAGTGCTGATTTCACAACTTCAAGTGCTTGATCAGATAGTGGAACAAAAAAATCAGGGATATCATGACCTAAAATAACCTTTCTTCTATATTGTTTAATATGTAAGGCTGGTATTTTCCATATTTTTTTATCTAGATCGAAGTGATGTGGTTCACAAAGCAATAATTCTCCACCACGGACGCCTGTATATAATTTAAATAACAGGGCTTTTTTAATAATAGGATCTGTATTAATCTGATTTAATTTAGCTAAGAAATTAGATAGTTCATCTGAATTCAAATGAGGATAGTTTTTCTTAATCTTATTGTTGACTAATATTTTATGAAGTCCATGTGCAATATTATATTCACAATACCCCATCGCTACCGCATAATCATAAATCTGATTTAAATAACTATAGGCTTTCTTTACAGGTTCTTTTACATTTCTAGATTCTATCTTTTTAATAATCTTAACTAGATCATATCTTTTAATTTCAATAAATGGCATTAGTCCAATATTTGGATAAACATCCTGATCTAAACATTTTTTTGCGAGCTGAATTACACCGCATCGTGGTTCATCTTCAAAGGAATTTTTAATTTTAAATTCTAACCACTCTTCACAAATATCCTGAAAAGTTTTGATGTATTTTTTATGCAGTGGTTTATTTTCATAATTATTAAATTTATATTCATCCCGGACTGATCTGGCCTCTTTCAAGGACATTACAGGATATTCACCCAACTTCATGCGAGGACGTTTATTTGTCCCTGCAAGTGAATAGCGGTAACTCCAAGATTTACGTCCGTTTGGTTCTACCTTCAAACTTAAGCCGTCATCATCTGCCAGAAAATAGATTTTTTCCTTTGATTTAGCTTGACGTACCTTAATCTCAGTAAGACTCATGAATTTTTAACCTAACCACAAATGGCACTGCTCAATTGAATTATAGCAAATTTAAGCGATATTCATATGATGCGTATCATACGCATCACATATTTCTATAAGTAATTGTTAAATAAAATTTATATTTAGATTGGCTAGTCCTTAGTAACCAATTAATTAACCATTAATTTTGCAAGTCTTAAATTGGCATTTGAAGTGTAACCCCATGTTATGACTATTCACATTTCTGCTCTATGATTCATGGTTACTTATTAGTTATATTATTATGTCAGGAGCGATACAAGAATTAGGGTAACCTTATGGAAATAGCGAATACGAAATTACTAGCTGGCGCTTTGATAGCCCTAACTTTAACTATAGTTAGCCCTGTCGTACTTGCAAATGATAACAATGATATACGAAAGACTATTGTAGTTAAGTTTGCTAAAAAAGCTTACTCTGCAAATTATTACGGAAGGATAGATGGATACAAGTATGATTCCTACAAATTTTATGCTAAAAAAGGGCAAAAGTTAAAAGTGAAGTTGACTGGAGGAAATGTTGAAGCTTACTTATGGGGTAATCAATTAAAAGACTCCATCAATCTTGGAGAATATTCTCCAGAGCTTGATGATAAGGGTATTTATATTTTACCTGCTTCAGGTGAGTATGAAATTAGAGTATTACAACCTAGATCACAGGCAAGAAAAGATAAAAAACCTCAATACTGGATGAGTATTAACATTAAATAAAGACTTGCTAGATTTTTTTAAGCTTTTATACCAGGGTTCAAAAACTATTGCCAGTTAAACGGGGCGTGATTTTTACGTATATGTTTTTATATTAGTAAAAATGATATAGATACGTAATTCATAGAGATCGTTTCAATTTAGCAATCTCTAAATACATCTTGTAACTGGCATGTTGAATCCGTTCATTTGAGGGGGCGTATTGCTTCTGGACTTCATCGAAGAAAGGAGTTTCTTCACATAATTCAAAGTACCTTTCCATCGGTGTTTTACCTTGCAAAGCTGAATGTGGTCTCATCCAGTTACAGTAATGCTGCCATTCTGCCAGTTTGCTCTGAATTTCCTCTGAATCGATATCTACAGTAGCGTAGAACTCAGATTTATCAGTCTTTTGTGAGCGCTACCTTGCCATTCAGATGAGGTGAACCCGGTTTATTCGACCTAAATTTGATCCCATACTGCATCATTTTTTCTGTATTTTTTCAACAAAGAATTCTCGTTCACGATCGGTCTGTATTCGCTGTATGGGAAAAGGCATTTATTCAATTACACAGTTAAAAAGTCGAGTGTATTCGCAGCTGTTCGGCGTTTATATATCCTTAAAACGCGATATCGTGTGCAGTCATCGATAGATGTGTACTGATATAGTCCAGGACCCAGTTTACAGGCATCCATTTGAATTCTATCGCCTGGTAATGAACGTTCATGACAAATGTAATCTATTTTACGACGGAATTTTTTAATCGGTTTGACTTAATGGGTGGATAGTACTTTATGGATAGTCGCCAAGGACAACGAGACTCCGTGCAGCTCATTAATTCTGTTTGCAAACGTCGAACACCCAGATTTCTAGCCGAGCGCATTTCCAATATTAAAGCTTCTAGCTCAGCATTGATTTTAGTATTTGGCGATTTTAAGGGACATTTACTATGACTACTTAATCCATCAATACCTTGTTCAGAATATCGTTTCCACCACTTGCGTAAAGTTGGTCTAGAAATGCCACATCTCCGACAAACCAGGCCAGCATTATTGGTCTCTTCAAATAATTTAACCCATACGAGTCTTTGTTGAATTTCTCTGTTCATAGACACCCATTATATTGAAGTGATGTCTATGAATCACACAGATTATCATAAGGCTTTTGAAACTGTCGCACCTCATGTTTGAATTCACCCATTAACAGAGTGCGAATTAGTCCTTGATCATGTTTGACCACATTTCAAGGAATAGTGTCCAACTTTCGGTATGCAGATTATGGTGTGGGGTTCTCTTAAAGTTTAAACCTTATTATTTTACTTCAGTAATGCTGATTGGCTGGTCTTTTACAAATTCAACAACCCCTTCACCACGTTTAAAGTGAATTGAAACTCCATTATTATTAGCTAAACGAATACCACTACCAGCAACTGTTTGCTTTAAACGATATACCATGCCTGAGTTATCAGTCATTAAAGCAGTTTCAAAGTTATCCGATGATTTCAGAAAAATTAATAAACCATTCGGACCAGAAAATTTAAGGACCTGCGTATCAGCTGAAGTATTGCTTGTAGCCTTATCTTGTAAAGTTTCAGTCTTTGGACTCGAAGTACACCCAGTCATTGCTAAAACTAACAAAGTTAAACTTAAAAAATATTTCATTTAACTACCTTTTTCATCTGTAAATCATAGGTGTATTTATACTAATTGTTATAATTTAAAAATAAAACAAATATTACTTTTTTTTACATAAAAAAGCCATAAATCGCATTTTGAACCTTACCGGATTTATCGGAGATTTTTTTATTTAAGTTAGGCCACCTGACTTAACGGGTTAATCTTATCATAGTACATTGCTTCAAACTCAAAAGGCGATACATAACCCAGTGCACTGTGTACATGCTTTTTATTAAACCAATCTACCCAATTTAATGTCGCAAGTTGTACATCTGCTAAACTTTGCCAATCTGCTTTTAAATATTCAATCACCTCTGTTTTGTATAAGCCATTCACTGTTTCAGCCAAAGCATTATCGTATGAATCACCAGTTGTACCGACTGACGCTCGTAAATTTGCTGCTTCTAGACGATTGGTATAGCGAATGGAAAGATATTGCACACCTCTATCGGAATGATGAATTACATTCTTTGGCATACCTCGATCATGCAAAGCTTGTTCTAATGCATCAAGCACCATATCTGTATTCATACGTGTTGATACTTTCCATCCAACAATTGCTCGTGAAAACACATCAATAATAAAGGCGGTATAGACCCAGCCTGAATTTGTTTGAATATACGTAAAGTCACTCACCTGAGATACCGTCTTGGTAGTCAATCAATAATTGAACCGCTCTATCTCTGATTTCAGGGGTATATTTTACTTTTTTCATCGGAACACTACGCTTCGCTACGTCGTGCGAAGCAATGCTTCTCATCTCAGGAAAGTTGGTCTCCAACAAACCCGGTACGGTTCAGTAAATTAGATAGATTGGTTCAATATAAAGCATGTACATAGCTGCATTCGTTTATTTACCCTGTTTTGGATATTGACCCATGTAAATGATGAGATTAAGCCATTAAATAAAGTAGCCCAACTTGAATAAAAAGCCTCTGACAAACCTCACAGGGTTGAAGTGCTGCCTTTCATTCAAAATTTCAGGCAGCACATTTATACATTTAAGCGTCGGTTTAAGCTGGTAGTTTACTCGCCAAAACATCTACTTTTTCAATAGACGGTGGCTCTGAAAATAGCTCTTCGGCCTGAGCCATCAACGCAGCTGCAACCTTGCCAGATAAATGTGCTTGGCGACCCGCCTCATCAGGAAATGCATCAAAAATACCAAATGTTGTAGGTCCAAGACGTAAGCCAAACCACGCAACTGTCGCAGGTTCTTCCATTACAATAGG
Organism: Acinetobacter sp. YH01021; assembly: GCF_013420255.1. Taxonomy (GTDB): domain Bacteria; phylum Pseudomonadota; class Gammaproteobacteria; order Pseudomonadales; family Moraxellaceae; genus Acinetobacter. The sequence goes on along the minus strand of NZ_VOYO01000021.1, from coordinate 29,126 downwards.
TAAACCGGCTTTAAGGAAAGCTTCCACTTCGTCTTCTTTACCCGGTTTAGCTTCAAGACGGACATATAAAGCTGTTTTAAGCATGACTAAAACTCCACAATTGATTAGAATTCAAACTGATTCTGTCATTGCTAATGTATGCATGTCAGAAAGTTTTGTTGTATAAAAGTTAAAAAACATCCCATAGCTGAGCCAAAATTTAGGTTTTTATTTCGACATAATGCTATGAATTTATTCAAGTTAATATCATTAACATTTGAATCAAAAAATCAAGATATGAGATGATTAAATTCAATCTTAGTTATATAAGGATCAATTGACTCTACCTTAGATTTATAAGCTGACCTCTTCATCTGGAAGTTATATTGCTCAAGAAGCATTCAAGAACAACATGCACATCTTCATATCTATGAAAGTTATTTAGCTAGGAATTTGCTGTGAAACTCTATATGTTTCTCTATAAAGCTCGCAATGAAGTAATAGCTATGGTCATACCCTTCTCTTAGGTTAAGTGTAAGAGGATATTCTTGTTCCAAACAAATATCACTAAGAAGCTTAGGTCTTAACTGTTCTTCAAGAAAATCATCAGCTGTTCCCTGATCGACTAAAATAGGTAAATGAACTTCATCGTTTTTGATTAATTCAATCGCATCATAGCTTTTCCATAAAGTTTCGGTTTCACCTAGGTATTGTGTAAAAGCCTTTTTCCCCCAAGGTACTTGGCTAGGTGCAACAATTGGTGCAAAAGCAGAAATACTTTTATACAGCTCAGGGTTTTTTAAACCAATTACTAATGCACCATGACCACCCATGCTATGCCACATAATGCTTTGGACTTGGTTGGTCGGAAAATTCAGGTCAATCAGATTTCTGAGCTCTTCCACAATATAATCATACATTTTGAAATGCTGTGACCAGGGTGCTTGTGTTGCATTCACATAGAATCCTGCGCCTTGGCCTAAATCATAATCTGCATGATCTGGTACATCCTCTCCACGTGGGCTGGTATCTGGTGCAACAATAATGACTTTATGTTCAGCCGCATACTTTTGTGCTCCGGCTTTAGTAATAAAGTTCTGTTCGTTGCAAGTCAGTCCTGATAACCAATATAAAACTGGCAACTTCTCATCTTTGTCATGAGGTGGCAGATATATTGAGAATTTCATTGAACAGTTTAATGGTATTGACTGATGGCGATACACTTCTTGCGATCCACCAAAAGAAGCATGTTTCTCAATTATTTCCATAATCAATTACCTATGTTGAGCAAGACTTCATGAGAAATCGAGTAAACAAAGAGTCTGACATTCTCCACAGAGAATACTGATAAAGATTTAAAATGTAGGCAGGTTTGTTGAACCTATACATGATGGATACATAGATAGATCTGTTTTACAGATGATGTGCCGTTTTAGAGGATTCCATGCATGTCAATCATGATTCACATGCATGGAAAAGTATAAGGTCTGACGGAATTATTCGTAATGAATTACAGTACGAATTGACTTACCTTCATGCATTAGATCAAAGGCTTCATTGATCTGATCCAAGCCCATGGTGTGTGTCACAAATGGTTCTAATTGAATTTTACCTTTCATGGCATCTTCAACCATTCCTGGAAGTTGCGTACGACCTTTTACCCCACCAAAGGCAGAACCTAACCATCTACGACCAGTAACCAGTTGGAATGGACGGGTAGAGATTTCTTGACCTGCGCCAGCTACACCAATAATTACGGATTGTCCCCAGCCACGGTGTGCACTTTCAAGGGCTGCACGCATCACATTCACGTTACCAATACACTCAAATGAATGATCTACACCCCAGCCAGTCATTTCGACAATTACTTGCTGGATTGGTTTATCATAATCTTTAGGGTTCAAGAAGTCCGTTGCACCAAACTCTTTTGCCAGCGCAAATTTATCTGGATTCATGTCAACCACAATAATACGCCCTGCTTTAGCTTGACGTGCGGCTTGTACGACTGCCAAACCAATACCACCTAAACCAAAGACCGCAACACTATCACCTTCTTGTACTTTAGCCGTGTTATGTACTGCACCGATACCCGTTGTTACCCCACAACCCAGTAAGCAGACATGTTCGTGATTGGCTTCAGGATTGATTTTAGCCAATGATACTTCTGCCACTACAGTGTATTCACTGAACGTTGAGCAGCCCATATAGTGGTAAATCGGTTGACCATTGTAGGAAAAACGAGTGGTACCATCTGGCATTACGCCTCTACCTTGAGTTTCGCGAACGGAAATACACAAGTTCGATTTTCCAGATTTACAGAATACGCACTCGCCACATTCAGCAGTGTAAAGTGGAATAACATGATCACCTGGTTTGACGCTAGTCACGCCTTCACCAACCTCAACTACAACACCAGCACCTTCATGCCCGAGAATAGCGGGAAAAACACCTTCAGGATCATCGCCAGATAAAGTAAATGCGTCTGTATGACACACACCGGTATGGGAGATCTTAATTAATACTTCACCTTTCTTCGGTGGTGCAACATCAACTTCAACAATTTGAAGAGGTTGACCAGGACCAAACGCAACGGCAGCACGTGACTTCATGGAATAATTCCTTATACAGATCTACTTTAAATATGATTTTAGAATCTTGGCGATTTCAGCCAATTCTTCTTTTCGTTGTTGTTCTGTGGTTTCACCTGATACTAATGTGTCCTTTAAATGAACCTCCAACATTTCATTCATTAAACCATTAATAGCACCACGCACTGAGCATATTTGTTGCAGAATTGCACCACATTCCACATTATCTTCTAACGCTTTTTCAATCGCTTGCGTCTGACCTTTGATCTTTCTGACGCGTAGAAGAATCTTTTTTTTGTCGTCAACCTGATTAGGCATCAGACCTCCTTATTTGCTAGCATTTATACTATAGTACCCCATAGTATAAAAAAAGCAATATTTTTTATAAATCGAAAATTAAAAAGATCTTTAGCGAAAATTTTCTATCCCTGTTTTTAGTTTTTTTAAATTAACATCATAGAGCTTATGCGAAAGTCACAAAAAAAATGGGACTTTTAGCTCCCATTTTTTATTTTGTCTCATGTTCTTTGTAATGCTGTGACCTTTTAGAATTATGTTTCAAATTTTAGCCACTTTGTAGATATTTTGAACGTTTCAAGCCTTGAAAATACTACCAACAGTTTAGGTTAAACTGCCTTTACAGACTGTACTAGAATATTTTTAGTGAGCGGATGAAATTTATTATTCATTATTTAGGAATTATTAAATCCTATAAATATCATTTATTGGATTAATTTACTTTGGTACTGTGCACATCATCCCCCAGTTAAAAATAAGGAACAATTATGAATAAGATGATGAATGCTCTTATCTTAGAAAATTTTGGTGATCATGAATTTACACGTGTAGAACTCCCTATACCTCAACCAGAGGCTGGGCAAGTTCTGGTACGTATTCATGCTAGTGGTGTAAACCCTATTGATTATAAAATTCGTCTTGGTGAAGCACCTTATGCTATGCCAGAGCTTCCTGCCGTGTTGGGAACAGATATGGCTGGGGTTGTAACTGCTGTTGGTGAAGGTGTCACCCACTTCAACGTTGGAGATGAAGTTTACGGTCTGATTGGTGGCGTTCGTGGTCTTCAAGGATCTTTAGCAGAATATGTTGTAGCAGATGCTGATCTGATCGCATTAAAGCCACGGAATATCTCTATGCGCGAGGCAGCAGTACTACCATTGACGTTCCTCACCGCTTGGGAAGGTTTAGTGGATAACGCGAAGGTCCAACCAGGGCAAACTGTACTGGTTCAGGGTGGTGCTGGTGGCGTTGGTTATATGGTTGTTCAGCTTGCAAAAGCACTTGATGCAAATGTTTGGGCGACTGGTCGTACAGCTGATCAATCACTGATTTCAGAACTCGGTGCAACACCTCTCGATTACACAACAGCATCTTCCGATGACATTATTGCTGCAAGCCCTGAGGGTCAAGGTTTTAACATTGTTTACGACACTGTGGGTGGTCCAGTACTCGAAGCTTCACTTTCCATGACAACTCACTATGGCCACATTACCAGCTGTGCTGCATTTGGTAATCATAATTTAGCGAGTTCATCTCTACGTTGTGCCACAGTGTCTGGCGTATTCGTCCTAATGCCGATGTTAACAGGCAATCGCCGTGCTCATCATGGTGATATCCTTAAGATCGCTACTCGTCTTGTTGAGGAAGGTAAACTGCGTCCTATTGTTGATCCTCGTCATTTTACTCTAGACCAAGCGATTGGGGCTCATGATGCTGTTCAAGATCGCTCTGCCAATATTAAGGTCGTGATTGATGTCATTTAACGCACTTCAGGCCAAGACTTGGCGCTTCAATAGTATTGGAGATACAGACGTTCTGACATTAGAAACACTTCCTGTTGCTTTACCAGCAGCAGGAGAAGTTCTAATCCAGATGAAAACGATCGGACTCAACCGGGCTGATGTAATGTTTCGGCGTGGTACTTATATTCAAAAGGCAGTATTCCCTTCTCGTCTGGGATATGAGGGAGCAGGCATAGTTCTTGCGATAGGTGAAGGTGTACGTCAATTTTCTCCAGGAGATGCAGTATCGATTCTTCCGACTGACAATCTAGCCAAATATGGGACATATGCGGACAAGATTCTGATTCCAGAAACTTTTTTAGTTCACAAACCCGATAGTTTAAGCTGGGAAGAAGCTTCTTCAATCTGGATGCAGTATTTAACGGCTTGGGGTGGTGTAATCCATGCTGGTGGAGTTTCGAAAGGAAAAACGATCTTGATCACAGCAGCTTCAAGTAGCGTAGGACTAGCTGCGATACAGATAGCTGAAGCAGCGGGTGCTAAGGTCATTGCAAGTACACAGACGATAGAGAAAAAGCAACGTTTACTGGATCTCGGTGTTAAAAATGTTATAGCCAATGAAGATGAACCAGATTTGTATGAGGCGCTTATTCTACGTTTGGGTGGAGAACATCTTGATGTCGCCTTCGATGCTGTAGGAGGGCCACATATTGAACAGATTGCAAAAGCGATGTCTGTGGGAGGAACTATGGTTATGCATGGTGCACTTAGCCCGGAGATCACACCATTTCCCCTTAAAGTTGCATTACGCAAGAGCTTAACCATGCGAGGTTTTTTGTTCCTTGAGGTTCTCCATAACCCTGTTCTAAGGGAGCAAGCCAGACGATTTATTCTTAGCAGTATAGGTGCAGGATATCTTCGTCCAGTGATCGACTGTTGCTTTAACTTTGAGGACATGCATGATGCTCAGCGCTATCTTGAATCAAATCAGCAAATAGGAAAAATTGTAGTTACTCTGAATACATGATGGTCTTATCTGATTTCTACTTTCTAGAAAAAAGGTTAGTTCCATCTGATTCAGGTTTCTACATGGCCCAGAACTTCCGCTAAGTAATCAAACAATGCTCGGATTCGCAAAGGTGTCGGGCCCCGCTGTGGACGATATAAATACAGGCGCCAAACGGGAGAGGTTTCCTCATGAAGTATCTGAATGAGCTTACCACTCCTAAGCCACGGCAAAACTAGAAATCCAGGCATGTGTCCGAATCCAACTCCAGCGAGAATAGCTTGAAATTCAGCTTCTAGATCATCTGTAATAAAACGGGGCTTTGATGGCGTAAAGCTTCGACTTTCAGTGAATGTCCATGGCCAGTAACGCCCTGTTTTATGATCGAATAGTGCTGTTAGAGGGTATTTATCTAAGTCAATAATTTTTTTGGGCATTCCAACCTTATCAATTAACTCTGGCGTACCCACAGAATAAAAGTTCACTTTAGCCAATTCCCTTGCCACATATCGATTGTCCGGCAAAAATCCAAATCTGATCCCGATATCTATTCGCTCATCGATCACATCCGAGTGTGAATCTGTTAGCACACAATCCACGACAATATCTGGATAACGTGTGGCAAATTCTGCTAGTGCAGGTACTACCAATTTACGCCCTAACACAGACGACACAGTAAGACGGACGGTCCCACGCATTTCATCTCGTTTTTCCTTGGTGTCTTTTACAAGCAGAGCATCAATGGATCCCACCGCAAAATGTGCTTGCTTTGCCAGACGCTCACCATCAGCGGTAATTTTAATTTGTCGAGTACTCCTGTAAAACAGAATCTCTCCGCGCTGCTCTTCTAGCTCTTTTATTGCCCGTGTCACTACCTGCGGGGAAATACCCAGCTGAGTTGCTGCCTCTTTAAAATTTCGAGACTCTGCTGCGACACAAAAGATACGCATCATTTCCAATTTGTTCTGCATGTCCAATCCTGTGTTATGGTAATTATTCCGTAAATAGGAATTCTGAAAGATAATATTATTCATTTATTATACCTAACAAGGCTGTAATACTTAATCCATCAAATATGATTGACAGATAAGTTGAAGGTTACTTGTATGAATAATATAGAAAATAAAGTTATTGTTATCACAGGTGCAAGTAGTGGTTTAGGTGAAGCTACTGCTCGCTTACTTGCTAAAAAAGGTGCAAAGGTTGTACTTGGTGCTAGACGTACTGAAAAATTACAGGCTATTGTTCACGACATTCGTGCTGAAGGTGGTCAAGCTGAATTTATTGGTATGGATATAACCAAACCACATGAAGTACAAGCACTTATTGAAAAGGCATTAAGCGCATTTGGTCAAATCGATGTATTGGTAAACAATGCTGGATTAATGTCTATTGCACCATTAAGTGAGCTAAAAGTTGATGAATGGGATCGTATGATCGACATTAATATTAAAGGTGTTCTTTATGGTATAGCAGCTACACTGCCTGTTTTCCAAAAACAAAACTTTGGACACTTTATTAATCTCGCATCTGTTGCAGGGTTAAAAGTATTTAGTCCAGGAGGTACTGTTTATAGCGGTACTAAGTTTGCTGTAAGAGCCATCTCTGAAGGCCTTCGTCATGAAGTTGGGGGAACAATTAGAACGACTACTATTGAGCCTGGTGCAATTGAGTCAGAACTAAAATTCGGTTCTTCTCATAAAGAAAGTTCAGAGTTTGTTACTGATTTCTACAAACAAGCTATACCAGCTGACTCAGTCGCTCGAGCAATTGCTTATGCAATTGAACAGCCTGCGGATGTAGATATTAATGAAATTGTTTTACGCCCAACGAGCCAAGAGTTTTAATAATTGAATAACAAAAAATGGGAGCACCTCGCTCCCATTTTTACTATATTTTTAAAGTTAAGGACAAATCTATGAAAGCCGTATCGTATGTTATAAATAACCATGATGATTTTAAAAATTCATTGGTAGATATTGAAAAAGCGAAGCCTACGCTTAAGGAGCGAGATGTACTGGTAAAAGTTCAGGCAATCTCTGTGAATCCAGTTGATACCAAAGTGAGAAAAAATTCGTCTGAAGCAAATAATCGTATTTTAGGTTGGGATGCCGTTGGGGAAATTATTGAAGTTGGCTCAAAAGTTACCTCGTTTAAAGTAGGAGATTCTGTTTGGTATGCTGGCGATTTAACCCGAGATGGTAGTAATGCTGAGTTTCAAGCAGTCGATGAACGAATTATCAGTCTTAAACCCATTACAGTATCTAATGCAGAAGCAGCAGCATTGCCATTAACTGCAATAACGGCATGGGAAATGCTGTTTGATCGGTTTCAAATTTCAGAAACAGAAGTTGGCAGTATTTTAATTATTGGTGGTGCAGGCGGTGTAGGATCAATCGCTATCCAACTCCTAAAAGCAAAAACAAATCTGACCGTTATAGCAACAGCTTCACGTGAAGAAACGAAATCTTGGGTGGAATCACTTGGTGCCGACCATGTCATTGATCATAGCAAAGATTTAAATGCACAAATCGAGACACTAGGCATTGAAAAACCAAAGTATGTATTCTCTACAAATCATACAGAAACATATATCAAGCAAATAGTTTCTCTGATTGCACCACAAGGCAAGCTTGGATTGATCGATGATCCACAAACATTTGATATTATGCCGTTTAAGACTAAATCTATTTCTATCCATTGGGAGTTGATGTTCACCCGTTCAATGTATGAAACCGATGATATTGAAAAGCAAGGTGATCTATTGCAACAGGTTGCCCAATTAGTTGACCAGCAAAAAATTAGAAGTACTCTCAACCAAAATCTAGGAAAAATTAACGCTGCAAACTTGGAGAAGGCGCATAAGTTGCTTGAATCAGGTAAGTCAAAAGGCAAAATTGTACTAGAAAACTTCTAAAACAAATTAAAGGTGAAATAATGACTATTTCAGTAATTGCGAACTTTAAGGCAAAATCAGATCAAAAAGAGAGGTTAGAAGCGCTTTTACAAAGTGTAATAGAGCCTACGCTTCAAGAAGAAGGATGCTTGAAATATGAGCTTTATATTAGCGAAAATGACTCGAGTAGATATTTCTTCTTAGAAGAATGGCGTAGCAGGGAGGATTTAGATATCCATATAGCGTCTGATTATATTCAAAGTTTATTTGGTAATATCCAATCGCTAATTGAATCAAGTGATATTGTAGAAATCAAAAAAATATAGCTGTATTCGGACGTTATGATGAAGTATTCTTCAAATTAACATAGGGACTTAGAAAGCTAACAAAAAATGGGAGCTATAAGCTCCTATTTTTTAAGAATTTTTAATTTTTTAGTAGTAACTTAGGCTTCAGCAAATTATGCCCCTGAGGGGAGCCACCAATACCCTGCATTTTGACAATAATGTCATCGTTTAGAGGCAGCAAATTTACGAGCATCAGTCGGTACGACTGGTGATTCATATGATATTGCTTTGGCTGAAACGGTGAATGGCTTATACAAAACAGAGGTGATTGAATATTTAAAAGCAGATTGGCAAGGTTTAGCAGATGTACAACTTGCGACATTAAATTGGGTAGATTGGTTCAACAAAAAGCGTGTACACGGTGCACTGGGTTATGTATCGCCTTTTGATTTTGAAGCAATGTACTATGATAAGATTAACCCGTTAGGTCAGGTGGCCTAACTTCAATAAAAAGTCTCCGACAAACCCGGTACGGTTCACACGTTATAACCGGGATTGCTTCGGTGAGCTAATCCAGATTGATGGCTCATATCATGACTGGTTCGAAGGACGCGCTGCTAAGTGCTGCTTGCTGTTTTATATCGATGATGCCACTGGAAAGCTGTTGCATCTGCGCTTCTGTGAGGCGGAAACGACCTTCGACTATATGCTTTCAACCCGAGCCTACATTGAACAATACGGTAAGCCGTTGGCCTTTTATAGCGATAAACATTCGGTTTTCCGAGTGAACCAGAAATCGAGCCAGGACAGCAAAATCACGCAATTTGGCCGGATTCTGAATGAGTTGAAGATAGATATTATCTTTGCCAACTCACCACAGGCCAAAGGTCGCGTAGAACGCGCGAATAGAACCCTTCAAGACCGGTTGATCAAGGAGATGCGTCTGGAAGGCATCAGTTCAATTGCCAAAGCCAATGCCTGGCTACCCTGCTTTATTGAGCAGTTCAACCAGAAGTTTGCCAAGTGTGCGAGAAATTCCAAGAACTTGCATCGCCCTTTAACAGAGTCTGATGTTGAACTAGATGATATTTTTACCTGGCAGGAACCGCGTAAGGTCACCAAGAATCTGACCCTGACGTATGACAAATATATTTATCTGCTTGAACCGACAGAGCTGAATCATAAGCTTGTTGGGTAATACATTTCATTTCTGGAGTATCCGGATGGCACTGTGGCCCTCATGCATGAGGGACGAAAGCTCAACTACAGCATCTTCAATAAACTGGCTGGACTGCAGCAGAATGAAGTGGTTGAGAATAAAAGATTAGGTTCAGTCCTGGCACATATCCAGCAACAGCATGAAGCATTGGAAAAACAGAATAAACGTTCCCGTGCCAAGAAAAGTATGCCAAGTCGTAAAGCTCAGAAAGTTGTTATTGAACAAAGAAATTTAAATCCTGTGCTTGACTCTTGTAGTTAAAAACAGGACATTTTAAATGGTTTATCGCATAGACATTTTAATTGGGGAATAACAGTTTTTCCAAAAAATAGAGATCATTTGAGAATATTTTGATGTATTTTCTAATACCTACATTGATTCTTTTCTTATTAAAAAATAAGATGAGCTTGATTGAAAATGACACTACTGAAGTAGCTTATGTATTTGGGATTCTTGTGAATATAAAATAATGTTCCAAATTACTAAAGAAACCGAAGCATTAAGTACTTTAAATAATTTGAGTTTTTAAACAAATGATGATTAAAAAATTAACCTTCCTGATTAGCTCGGCACTTTTACTAACAGCATGTGGAGGTTCAAGTTCTAAAGTAAATCAAAATAATGACAGCAATAATGCTACTTCTACACCACCTACTTTACCTTTAGATGGTTCACCATCGAACACAACTGTTCATACTTTAGAGTTTCCTATTGCTGAATATAAAATCAAAGCAGTAGATGTTGGGTTGAAGGACCATATTTTTTCTCTTATAGAAAATTACAAGACTACTTTAAATAATAAAATTAATGAAAATACACAGACATTGTATCAACAAAACATCCAATATGATCCAGCTTGGCAATTTCGTAAAGAATATGTGCTGACTAAAAATAAAATCTATTACTCAGCCAATAGCCAACATCCTCAATATCTGGTTTCAAATTCAAATGGAAAAATTATTACAACTTTTGATAGTGAAACTCCTGAATTTAAGTCTACTCTTACCTTTAAAAATATTTCATTAAATAATAGCCCCCTAAATTCTGCTTATGTCACTACTGAACTGTTAAAGAATCCTGGAGAATCTCTCAAAAATGATAAAAATTGGTTAAACCTTTCTAATCAAATTAAAAATATCTCTGGCTCATTTCCAAAAGATTCCGTTTGCCATCAATATTTGACTCAGCAATACAACCAACCAAATATAAGTTTTAGCGAGTTTGATGACTTTACAAATAAGACTATCGCTGAATGGATAGCAGAACAAAAAGCATCTGATAACAATCCGATAGTAGAAACATGGGCTAGCTATCAGGTTGCATATATTCCGGAGTCTCAACAATATAATTTTTATCATGGCGAAGGCTATCGCGGTAAAGCGGTTATTCTTAAAAATGGTAAATTATATGAAGGTAATTATGATGCAGGTGCTGTTTATGAACTCAAGGATGAATATGATAACCCAACTCAATTCAACCTCGGAATTTGCAATGCCTACAATAAAATAGCCTCAGATACTTTAAAGATAGCATTATTAGGCCTAGTAAAGAACTAATTGCCAATTTTTGAATGAAATGAATAGCCTAACTAAGTATCAAAGTAAAAATGTAGAGCCTGTAAATTAGAGTAGCTGAAAATACAATATTTAATTGGAGTAAAACTTATTAATTTTTTAGACACCTTTTTAGGTGTCTTTTTATGAATAGCCCCCGATTTTGTAGACACCTTTTAGTTAGATTGGACTGCCACCACTCTCCTAGACAAATTTCGTCTATTCTTTTTGCATAGGAGAGAACATTATGAGTGGACAACGATACACCCCAGAATTTAAAGAAGAAGCTGTTAAATTGATTACTGAACGTGGATATTCTGTCACTGATGTGGCAGAACGTTTAGGTGTATCACAGCACAGCATTTATAAATGGCTAAAGGCCGTACAGCCTTTACGCAACAACCCTGATGAACATGAACTACTCGAAGCAAAGAAAGAGATCCTTCGTCTTAAAAGTCAGCTTAAGCAAACTGAAGAAGAGCGGGATATCTTAAAAAAGGCCGCAAGGTACTTTGCAAGCCTGCCCGAGTAAAGTATCAGTTTATCCTTGAGTACAGCCATCAATTTAAGATTAAGACGATGTGTCGGGTTCTTAAGATTGCTCGTGCTGGCTATTATACCTGGCTACATGAACCCGAATCAGGCAGAACAATTGAAGACAAACGGTTATTACAACTGATCCGTTCTTCTTATGATGCCAGTTATGGTATCTATGGTTATCGTCGCATCACGCTGGATCTTAAAGAGCTAGGTGAAAGCTGTGGACCGAATCGTGTGCTGAAGATCATGAAGAACAATGGCATTGCCGCTGTTCGAGGATATAAGAAGCATAAAAGCTATGGTCGTGGTCGTCCTCAGATTGTGCCACCTAACCATTTAAATCGAGAATTTGTTGTAAACACACCTGATACCTCGTGGGTGACTGATATTACCTACATCCGCACTTGGCAAGGCTGGTTATATCTGGCTGTGGTTCTCGATTTATATTCAAGGAAAGTCATCGGTTGGTCAATGAAACCTACGCTTGCCAAGGATATCGTTTTGGATGCCCTTTTAATGGCGGTATGGCGACGCAGACCCAATGAACCTGTGATCATACACTCAGACCAAGGCTCACAATACAGTAGCGGAGACTGGCAGAAATTCTGTCAGAAGCATAATTTAGTTCCGAGTATGAGTCGTCGTGGAAACTGTTGGGACAATGCTGTTGCTGAATCCTTTTTTAGCAGCTTAAAGAAGGAAAGAATTAAAAAGAGGATCTATAAAACACGAGAAATGGCGCGTGCAGATGTATTTGATTATATCGAGATGTTTTACAATCGAATCAGGCGTCATTCGCATCTCGATGGGATGAGTCCAGAAGCCTTTGAGGCAGCTTCAAAATGAGGCCGTCTCGTGTCTAGGATACTGGGAGCAGTCCATAAAATGGCTAATTAACGAGGTGCTTATGAGCAGTAAACGATACCCTGAAGAGTTCAAAATTGAAGCAGTAAAACAAGTCACTGAGAAAGGTCATAGTGTGGCTGAAGTTGCTACACGTTTAGGAACCACTACACATATTCTGTATGCTTGGATCAAACGTTATGATCCACAGCAGCCCAAGACAACAGAATCTAGTGATCCAACTACAGAATTAGCGAAATTAAAAAAAGAGCTGCAAAGGGTCACTGAAGAAAGGGACATATTAAAGTGAAAGCACTGCTTTCACGCCGCTTCGCAAGCCAGTCCAAATGAGGTACGCCTTTATTCGGGACAACCAACATATATGGTCTGTTCGTCGTTTATGTTCAACGTTAGATGTTCATCACAGTGGTTATTACGCCTGGTTAAAGAAACCTACCAGTATAACTGCGAGGAAGCGGCAACAGCTTTCAGGATTAATTAAACAGTTCTGGTTGGAATCTGGCGGAGTCTACGGTTATCGCAAGATTCATTGTGATTTGAAAGACGTTGGCGAAAGTTGCGGTATCAATGGCACTGTTGCAAATAGGGATCTGAGTCGATGATTTTCCCTTCAAAAAAGCTTAGAGACCAAAAACTCTATTTACTAGCCAAACTTCTCCTAGAATATTACCGTTATAAAATAATGAAGCTTGTCCTTTGCGTAGAGCACGCATAACCTCAATTCCTTTAATTGTGGCATAAGCCGTTTTCATAGACTTGAATCCCAACGTAGCCTTGATGATCCGTTTGAGCTTGCCATGATCACATTCAATCACGTTATTCTTGTATTTAATCTGTCGATGGTCCAGGTCTTCAGGACACTTTCCTTCCTGTTTTAGTCGCGACAAAGCACGGCCATAGGTATGAGCCTTATCAGTGTTTATGACTCGTGGAATCTGCCATTTTTTGACATGATTCAAAATCTTACCAAGAAAACAATAAGCTGAATGGGTATTTCGTCTAGCAGAAAGATAGAAATCAAGAGTATGGCCACGTTGGTCAACTGCACGGTATAGATATGCCCATTTGCCATTCACTTTTACGTAAGTTTCATCCAGATGCCATAAATGTCGATCTGTAGGATTACGCCAATACCAACGTAAACGTTTTTCCATTTCTTGAGCATAACGCTGAACCCAGCGATAAATTGTGGTGTGATCAACATTCACTCCACGTTCAGCGAGCATTTCCTGAAGTTCACGATAGCTGATGCCATATTTACTATACCAGCGCACGGCCCAAAGAATGATTTCGCCCTGAAAATGCCGACCATGGAAAGGATTCATATGCTGCACCTTTAGCTAAAGCAGTCTTCAGCTTACCATTCGTAGTTATTTGCAACGGTGCCCGATACTCTTACTTCAAAGCCAAAATTTTTCGGGCACCATTAAGTACGAATAAAGAAACCAGTATGCCAATGATTAAGTCTGGATAAGCTGATCCCGTCCACGCCACGAGTACACCGGCAAATATAACGCCCATATTTACGACAACGTCATTCGCCGAGAAAATCCAACTGGCTTTCATATGTGCGCCATCTTCTCGATGACCAGAAATAAGATATAAGCATGTCACGTTAGCTATAAGTGCGAGCAGGCCAATAACAATCATGAGCGTTGATTCTGGCTCGCTTCCAAACATGAATCGTCTAATGACATCAACAATCACGATAACAGCAAGTAATAACTGAATCCAACCTGCGAAATGGGCTGCTTTTATTTGATATTTCGCAGCTTTTCCGACGGCATATAGCGCAATACCATAAACGGCTGCATCGGCAAACATATCTAGAGAATCAGCAATCAATCCTGTAGACGCAGCAATAATACCGCTGATGAATTCTATAAAGAAAAGTAGAGCATTAATACCTAATAACAGTTTAAGTACTTTAGCTTGTCTCACAGGATCAGGTTCATTAGGTATATCGCCTGAAGAAAGCTGTATTTCATCAAGTTTCGCCCCAAAACCCAGTCCTTCGAGTTTAGCCGTAATTTGCTGAATCCCTTCATTATGGAAGACTTTCAGTTTTCGATTGGGAAGATCAAAAGTAAGACCTTTAACTGCTTCAATATCTGCAAGAGCCATACGGACCATTTGCTCTTCAGCAGAGCAATCCATTTTAGGAATGGTGTAGGTACTTGTTTGCTTAGCCTGTTGATTGCTTATATAAGTTTCAGTCTTCACAAGCTTTGCACCAAAACCCAAAGCTTCAAGTTTGGTGGTTATATTTTCATCTTTTTGATTATGTAGAACCTTTAAAGAACGGTTAGGTAAATCAAAGATGAGTTTTTGAACACCATCAATTGAAGATAGCGCCATACGAACCATCTGTTCTTCCGCAGAACAATCCATTTTGGGAACTAAGTATTCACTCATGTAGTGCGAATCTTTTAAAACGTCTTCAGTGCTTAAATTTTCTTTGGGATCAGAACCACAACAGGATTGAGCGGTATCTTCACAACTGTTTGAAGTGTTACAGCAAGGAGATGAAGATTTTTTTTCTTCCTCTTCACCACAACAGCTAAGCGTATTATCACAATTCTTTGAATTGTTTGCTTCTGCAATTGATGGATGATTTTCTTGTTGAGATTTCTTATCTTCGCATGGTGTTTCTTTACTACATCCACAACCACTCATAATTATACCCATTAAAAAAATTATAAACTTTGAATATTAGAATCCCTATAGTTACTATAGAGTCAAGATTTTTTGGAAATACCAACTCAATGCATTTAAAAATTGGTGAACTCTCTAAAAAAACCTCATGTTCAGTATTAACAATTAGGTTTTATGAAAAGGAAGGTTTAATTCCGGAACCCGAAAGAACGGAAGGAAATTACCGCCTTTACGATATAGGCTATGTTGAGCGAATTAAGTTTATTTTGAATTGCCGAACTTTAAATATGAGTTTGAATGAAATTCGTCAATTACTTACCTATAAAGACAAACCTGAGAAAAATTGTTCAGATGTGAATGAATTAATTGACTTACATGTCAGTGCTATCAGAGAAAATATAATCAAGCAACAAAAGCTTATTGAACAACTATCTGATTTAAGAGGTACTTGTGATGGTTTATGTACAATTGACCAATGTGGAGTTTTAAAAAATCTAGCTTGATTATCTAGACCTATGCTTTTTTCAAAAAATCGGCACTGTTGCAAATAACCACGAATGGTAAGCTGAAGACTGTTTTAGCTAAAGGTGCAGCATATGAATCCTTTCCATGGTCGGCATTTTCAGGGCGAAATCATTCTTTGGGCTGTGCGCTGGTATTGTAAATATGGCATTAGCTATCGTGAACTGCAGGAAATGCTGGCCGAACGGGGTGTGAATGTTGATCACACGACTATTTACCGTTGGGTTCAACGTTATACGAATCTAAAAATGGGAGCCTATAGCTCCCATTTTTATTGTTAAACGTTGAATCCTATATGTTTTCCTGTTGGAAGCTCTACATCAATACGGAGCTTCCCACCCATTGCCTCAACATACTTTTTCATGGTTGAAATCTTAAGATCATTGCCACGATTTTCTATTGCTGAAAGCGATGGCTGTTTTATTCCCAAAGTTTCAGCAAGCTCTTTTTGAGAAATTTCGAGTTCTTCACGAATAAGATGAAGCTGATTTTCTAGCAGTAATTCATCTGCCATTTTTTGAATACGGGCTTGGCTCTCTGGAGAGCGGCTAGCTAACAATTCTTGCAGAGTCTTAGCCATTAGATTTATCTCCTAGGGTGGTGAGATGAAGTTGGTATTGTTCATCTGCAATATCCAGCATGTCTTTATAAAAACGCTTTTTACCGCCTTTATCAGCAATACATAGAACAATAGCCTGTCGTAAGGGATCAAATGCGAAAAAAGCTCTTAAGGGTCTACCGCGATGTTGAACACGCAGTTCTTTCATATTGGTAAATTTAGACTCATACACAGTATCTACTAAAGGACGGCCTAAACTCGGTCCCTGCTGCTGTAGAACAACCAGGGCAGCTAGGACCTTCTCTTGTGTCGATTCATCTTGCTGTTCAAGCCACTGATTAAATAGATCTGTCGTAATGACTGTCCACATACCACAACCAAAATATAGATTATAGTCTATATTTTAGGGGCATTATGTTTGTTTTGCAAATGAGAAAGGATAGGCAATAAAAAAGCCCGACATCCTGTCGGGCTTTTCCATATTTGGCGCTTAGATCTGACTCCTGTCTGATCTCACGTTCCTTGTTGTTCATCTTATTCTTTTTATCTGGAGCATCCTGCTCTCTATGTCTTCATGATAGGAAATTTCCAGTATTGCGGATAGCAGCAAAGGGCCGAGATTGGTATGAGCCAGGGCTTACAAAATAGCCTAAATTTTATCCACAAAAAATGTGGATAATTTTGGACATTGAGGCATTGATAAAATTTGAAAAACCTCAAAACTGACTATTTTTTAGTCAAATTTATTGGCAAGAAGTATCAAAACCGCTCATAAAAAAGCCGACTTGTTTCAAAATCGGCTTTTTGGTCATTTTTGGATTTTTCTGTTTTCATTAAGTGCTTGATATCTATATTAATATACAATTGTACTTCGTATAACCGCCATTATGTTAAATGAGAAAAATTAGTAGAAATAATTGACCTATTTTATATTGTGTGCAATTATATTTTGCACAATATAAGTCTAAACAAGGTAATATCAATGAGTAACCTCTATTCAACTCAAGTCAAAGCAGTCGGTGGACGTTCTGGAACAATTAGTAGTGAAGACGGTCTTTTAGAATTAAAATTGGCTCTACCTAAAGAATTAGGTGGGAAAGGTGATGCAACAAATCCTGAGCAATTATTTGCTGCTGGCTATGCAGCCTGTTTTGGGAATGCAGTGATCCATTTAACTCGTAGCAATAAAGAACATAAAATACGTGATAATGATGTAGAAGTTTTGAGTACTGTTGGAATGGTTGCTAATGGCAATGGCGGATTTGCCTTGACAGTACACTTAGATGTCACGCTTTCAGGTATTTCACAAGCTGATGCAGAGAAAATCGTGGAACAAACGCATCAAGTATGTCCTTATTCCAATGCTATTCGAGGTAATATACAGGTGTCTACCACTGTCTATACCAAATAAAAAAACTATGTCCAAGAATCAGCTTTGCTTAGATGAGCAACTATGTTTTCCTATTTATGCTGCATCTAATTTAATTGTGAAAGCTTATCGCCCTTTTCTTGCACCTCTTGGGCTCACTTATCCTCAATATTTAGTGATGTTGGTCTTGTGGGAAAAAAAATGTGTAAGTGTGGGTGATCTTGGACAAATTTTACATCTTGATAGTGGAACATTAACGCCATTATTAAAAAGAATGGAGACATCTGTTCTGATTAATCGATCTCGTGATCCTCATGATGAAAGACGAGTTCTAATCTCCTTAACAGACAAAGGGCGAGACTTATCTGCTGAGGCTGAAAATATTCCTAAAGAGCTTACCAAAAACATTGAGTTTGATAACTTAAGTCAATTACGAGATGAATTAAAAGTATTAGTCAATCTATTGTCAGAGAGAGTTTAATACCTCTTAATATCTGATAATAGAAACCGTTTACTTTTAAGAATCAATTAGTTTTCCTTAAATTAACATAATACACGTTATATTAATCTAAAAATGGGAGCCTTTAGCTCCCATTTTTACTATATTTTTTAAAGTTTTAGGCGTGTTGTACAGTGAGTTTTAAGCCTAACGCATTTACTACGCGATTAATTGTATCAAAACGTGGTGCTGAATCATGACGTAGGGCTTTGTAGAGTGCCTCACGCCCAATCCCTGCTTCTTTAGCAATTTGAGTCATGCCACGAGCTTTAGCAATAACACCAAGTGCATGGGCTAATTCAGCTGGATCATTATCTTCAAGAACCATATTAAGATACATCACAATGTCTTCTTCAGTTTTGAGTGACTCAGCCATATCAAAACTTGGTAAATCAGCGACTTTAACCATTTTAATCCTCCAATGTTTTCGATAATTTGATTGCACGATCGATGTCTTGTTGTTGAGTCGATTTATCTCCTCCACCAAGCATTACAATCACTACATCACCATGTTGGATGTAATACATTCTCCATCCAGCACCGAAGAATTCTCTCATTTCCCAAACGCCATCTTGGAGAGGTTTAATGTCTCCCCAATTTCCACGTTGAACCTTATCTAATCTACGATTCAGGCGAATACGGGTCATATTGTCTTTAATGCCATCCAACCATTCATCAAATTCTGGCAGACGTTTAATTTCAATCATGAGGATTCCTTATCTTCTCACTATATTGTATTCGATCGAATACAATATGCAAGTAATCTATACGAACATCCATTAATTTCGTATAACAACCATTATGTTAAATAGAGGGAAAATCTATTTTTAAAGTGATAAAATTATTGCAGTTATTTTAAGAATAGCTGCTTTTGATACTTGATCATCTATCCTAATTAAAAACTGTTTTTTAATAATTTGGAATATAAATAAGATTTAGTTAAAATTAACATTATTCATATAAATTAACATTATGTATTACATTTACTAATAATTTAAAATAATTAGTAGAAAAAAATTATGTTTTAATTATTTCTTTGATTATATAAGTTGAGAGTAAAAAATGATTAATACGGAATTTTCAAAGTGTATTTCTGCATGTACAAACTGTTCACTTATTTGTACTGAATGTGCAACTTCTTGTTTAAAAGAAAAAGATTTAGAGATGATGCGTGAATGTATTCAACGTTGTCTAGAATGTGCAGATATTTGTCAGTTATGTGTGCGTATGCAACAACATAACTCACCTTTCCTCAAAGAGATTTGTGAGCTTTGTGCTAAGATCTGTGAATATTGTGCGGAAGAGTGTGAAAAACATTCACATGATCATTGTAAAAAATGTGCTGAGGCTTGCCGTCAGTGTGCAGAAGAATGTCGAAAAATTGCCATGTAAAATACTTCAATAATGTTAATTATATGGCTCTAGACTAACATAATCATTCTGCTAGTCTAGAGCCTTTCCTAAAATTAACATAATACACCTTATACGAAGCCAAAAATGGGAGCTTTAAGCTCCCATTTTTAGTCTTTAATTCGCTTTTTCGCTTCGTCATAAACTATGCTATCAGCTCGTTTTCCGACGGTAATGAGCAGGATAACTACCTGATCATATTTAACTTGATAGACAAGTCGGACACCAGCTTTTAATAATTTGATTTTATAGCAACCTGCAAGATCGCCTCTAAGCATATTCTTTGGAATATGTGGCTGCTCTATGACTTTGGCTAGTTTCTTTTTAAATTGATCTCGTATAGCAACAGGGAGTTTTCCCATTCTGCTGTAAAGTCCTTGTGACGTAAAAGCTTATAAGTCATCTAATGTGACTTCCTCAAACATCTCTTTAGGATCATTAATGCGCTTACGGACAAGAGCTAATAATTCTTCATCTTCTTCCGAAAGCAAAGCTTTTTTGACAGGCAGTTTCCCAGTCGTAGCAACATACTCAAGAATACTAGTGAAGAAATCAGTAGGTGCAATACCTTGCTCTTTAAGGATTGAATAAGATTTTTCTTTAAGGGCTTCATCGATCCTGAAGTTAACAGTAGCCATCATATTTCCCAAGTATTTAATGTACTAGGAATATTGTAATGCAAATTGCATTACAAGTCGACTTCGCATAACAGCCATTATGTTAAATGGAAGGAAGCAAAATAAGTTAACATTTTGCTTCCGGCCACATTAAGCTAGAGTTTTATTTAAATAAAGCTATTTAGTAATCATTAAATTAATTAAAATCTAAATCTAACACCAGCTCCATATAACCAACCTTTCTCAGAGTTTGATTCTATTTGCCACGACGTTTCATCATTACCTTTTGAATACTCATAGGCAATGTCGATATACGGCATGATCTTTTTACTGATTTCATAGCGAGTTTCAAACCCTGCGGTTGCACTGCTTAAACCAGTTTTTTTCGCATATTTAGAGTCATCACTAAAGATAGCATCCAACTCTAAATAAGGTTGAATAATCAACTTTTGCGTAATCAGAAAATCACGTTCCGTTTCTAGGCTAAAGCCCGCATAATTGTCTTCTCCCGCATAGAGATAAGCATCAGTTTCAAAGAAATATGGCGCCATACCATGTAAGCCAATCACCGCATCAACATTTTCTTCGGTGTCTTTGCGATGATCATTGAGTTCAACTTTTTCACTACGATAACGTGCACCAATTTGTGCATCCCAAAAGTCTGAAATCATACGGCTATATAAAAGTTTGGCATCATAATGTGCATCATGCGATTCTTCTTTATCGGCATGAATTTTAATAAAAACCTTATTTTCATCTGTGCCAATACGGGTTTCAAACTCTGACTTTAAATCACCTGTGCCATCTTCATTGACAAGCCACTTATTGTCCACTGTCGTAATCGCATAAATTTGCGCACCGTGTTCTGAGCGATGATCATAATGCGAACTCTGCTGAGCATTCGCATCTGGTACATGATGTGAATGATTAACCGTAGATGTTGCCTGATGTTGTGCCTGATTCATTTGGCTATGGTTCATTTGAGAGCGATCCATTTGCATCGGCTGATTTTGACTAGAAGATGTAGCAACTGTCATTTTTTCAGGCGCACTATGATCTTCACCATTATGTGCCAAACTCACTGCACTGACCATCAACAAAGAGCTTGCTAAAACAGTTTTAGAAAAAAGATTAATGGTGCGCATGTTGATCTCCTTTCTGTACTTTTTGATCTTGCTGTTTCTCTGTTGATTTGTGATGCATTGGCTGATGACCTGCATGTTGATGGTTCATCGGTGCTGAATGTGCAGCATGATTCATTTTCCCCATCATCTGCATGTGTTGTGCATGCTCTTGTGGAGAATGCTGTGAATGATCCATCTCAGACATCGCTTGATGATTCATTGATGGTACATTTTTTCCATCAGTCTGAGCAGTTGAATGATGCCCTTCGTGCGCCAAACTTAAGCTTGTTAAACTCAATACCGCAACAGAAAAAAACGCTTTAAATACAAAATTAGTGATGTGCATGTCCAGCTCCTTTTTGCTCAGTTACTTGGTGAGTTTGAGTCGAATTTGTACCTTGAATTGGCGTTGTAGACACTTGTTCATCGCTAACATTTGCCACGATCAACTTGTTCATCATTCCTGCACTCATGTGATACAACAAATGACAATGGATTGCCCATTCGCCCAACTCATCCGCAGTTAATAAAGCAGTCACTGTTTTACCCGGTGGTACAATCAATGTGTGTTTATTCGGCATATCTACCGACTCTTGACCATTCTCCAACTGCATAAACATGCCATGTAAATGCATGGGGTGCGCCATCATACTGTCATTAATAAATTTGATACGGATACGCTCGCCATACTTCACTTTTAATGGCTCAGCATCGCTGAATTTTTTACCGTTAATCGTCCAAATATAACGCTCCATAGTACCGCCCAAACGCACTACTAATTCACTGCTAGCTTCACGAGTATCTTTTTGCGGTTCTAAAGATTTTAAATCACTATATTGCAAGGCTTTATTGCCCGCAGGTGTAGATGCATTTGCCCAACCATAAACCACTTGATCATTTTCTTGTGGTTTTGCTGTGCCATGCTGTGAATGATCCATTTTCGAGTGATCCATGCCTTGCATATCGCCATGGTTCATTTTTGAATGATCCATTTTCGAGTGATCCATGCCTTGCATATCGCCATGGTTCATTTTTGAATGATCCATTTTCGAGTGATCCATGCCTTGCATATTGCCGTGGTTCATTTTCGAATGATCCATTCCTGCATGATCACCGCCACCATGTCCCATATCTTCCATGGTCAAAAGTGAGCGTGGACGTGGTGCAGGCATATGAATGCCATGTGTCATAGGATTTAATTCATTGTGCAGTGTACCAATCGCATAGCCTGCACGGTCAATTGACTCAGCTTCAATTTGATAATGTCCGCCTTTTGGCTCCACAATCACATCATAAGTTTCAGCTGTGCCAATACGAAACTCATCCACAGCAACAGGTTTTACAGGCTGACCATCAGCACTGACCACAGTCATTTTCAAGTTAGGAATACGGACATCGTAGAAAGACATCGCAGATGCATTCACAAAACGTAGGCGAATTTTTTCATTCGGTTTAAACATTCCTGTCCAATTTTGTTCAGGTGTTTTGCCATTAATGAGGAAGGTATAACCTGTAACATCCGACATGTCGGTTTTTAGCATACGCATCTGATTCCACATTTTGCGGTCAGACCATGTCGCTTTTATGCCATCACGTTTAACCTGCTTCCAAACATCACCCAAGGTTTCACGCTGATTTTGATAATATTCAGCTGAAATTTTAAGATCTTTCTGAATTTGATCACTGGTTTTTTCATGAAAATCTGACAACATCACCACATAGTCACGTTCAGCTTTTTCATGTGCTGCCAATGGTGTTTTACCTTTTGGATAAATCACAAAAGAACCATATAAGCCGTCCTGTTCCTGTCCTTTAGAATGAGCGTGATACCAATAAGTCCCGCTTTGGCGAATCTTGAATTTATAAACATACTCGCTTTGAGGCTTAATACCGTTAAAACCATTAAATCCCGGTACACCATCCATAATGCCCGGCAACAACAGTCCGTGCCAATGAATAGAAGAATCTTGGTTTTTTAAATTATTTTTCACGCGAATGATGGCTTCATCACCCTCTTCAAACTCAAGCAAAGGCGCAGGAAATTGACCATTTACGGTAATGCGCTTTACAGGCTTTCCAGTTGGGCTGACCACTGCTTCATCAATAACAAGCTGATATTCACGCACTTCGGCAAAAACCAAAGGCGACGATGCAAAACAAATACCTGCTAATAGGTACGAACTAATTTTATGAGACATAACTTAACCTTAATTTTGAAAAATAAATAAATTTTAAAAAAATTGGTTAAGTTTTAGGAGGACGTGAAATTTCTTGCCAATACCCATTTAGATATTGGTTGAGGTAATAAAAATTAGGCTGATCTATAGAATAGAAGGTATCTAGGGGATCTAGCGAGCTTTGCAAAGAATGAAGACATGAGATCTGTGTCTGGCAGGATAAGCTAGAACATTCCTGACACTTTTTGTGATCTATATTCTGATTAAGAGCTAAATGATTATGGCAATCGGTATTAGTCTGTACTTCGTGATTAATACCATGTTGAGTGACTTGCTGTGCTTGCTCTAAACAATGATCTTGGCTCATTTCAGTTTGCATATTGATATGCATTATCTTTACTGATGCAACAGACACACTACTCCATCCTATGGCAAAAACCATAAGAAAACAAAACCAAAGTTTTTTGGAGAGATGAGTCAACACGAATGCTATCTAGGAATAGAATTTAATCCAAAATATCTTAACGGAATTTCAAATATTTACAACTCAATATAATTTAGTAGTTTCTCTAAAATTAACATAATACACCTTATACGAAATACTTGATATTTATCATTAAATTTCAGTATATTAGATCAAGCCGTTGTGGGGCATAGGGTACCAGAGCGGCTTTTTATTGATTATTTATGTTCCACGCTTAAAATTCGAACAATGTTTCATGATTTTTATAAGTTAAACTAAATTTAGTTGCCAATCCCAATAAGCTATTCACTAACTTGTAAATATCGGTATACCGCCTGACGACTAATCCCAAAAGCTTTTCCTAATGCCATTTTTGATGGATACTTCCCTTCCCTCCATGCTTGTCGTAAAGCTTCAGCTTGGTCAGGCTTTAGTTTATGCACCCGACCTTTGTACTTCCCCTGAGCAGAGGCGAGTTTTATTCCTTCCTTTTGCCGCTCTAAAATGATCTCACGTTCGAACTGTGCAAAAGCACCCATCAATTGCAGCATCAAATTATCCATCGGGGTGGATTCGGCCGTAAAAGTAATATTTTCTTTTACAAACTGGATGGCAATCCCTCGTTTGACCAGTTTATCTACTTCAGTGACCAAATCTTTCAGGCTTCGCGCAAAACGATCCATGGAATGTACAATCACCCTGTCCCCTTCCCGGACATAGTTCAACATTTCCTGAAATTTAGGTCGGTCAGTATTTTTACCTGAAGCACGGTCAACAAAAATCCGGTCGACTTCAATTCCCTCAAGTTGACGTCCAGTGTTTTGCTCGACAGAACTTACCCGGATATACCCTACTTTTTGGCCTTTCAATTTTTCAGGCACTGTTGCAAATAGGCTGACATGATAAGCTAAATATCTTATTTATTTCGAGATACAGCAGATGAATCCCTTCCACGGTCGGCACTTTCAAGGTGAAATCATTCTTTGGGCTGTTCGTTGGTATTGTAAATATGGCATCAGCTATCGTGAACTTCAAGAAATGCTCGCTGAACGAGGCATAAATGTGGATCACAGTACAATTTATCGTTGGGTTCAGCGTTATGCTCCAGAAATGGAAAAACGGTTACGCTGGTATTGGCGTAATCCTACAGATTTACATTCATGGCATATGGATGAGACTTATATCAAAGTGAAGGGGCGATGGACTTACCTGTATCGTGCAGTTGATCAACGGGGTCATACGATTGACTTTTACCTTTCCGCTAGACGGAACAGTAAATCAGCCTATAGTTTTCTAGGAAAGATCTTCAATACGGTGAAAAAATGGCAAATTCCACGGGTCATCAATACAGATAAAGCAGCGACCTATGGCCATGCTTTATCACGGTTAAAGCGAGAAGGAAAATGTCCAGTAGATATTGAGCACAGGCAGATTAAGTATAAAAATAATGTCATTGAATGTGATCATGGTAAGTTAAAGCGGATCATCAGGGCCACATTAGGATTCAAATCTATGAAGACGGCTTATGCCACAATTAAAGGTATTGAAGTCATGCGTGCACTACGTAAAGGACAAGCATCGTCATTTTATTATGGTCAGCCTCAAGGTGAAGTGTGTCTAATCAACAGGGTTTTCGGTCTCTAAGCACTTTTAAAAAGGAACTTCATCGACTCAAATCTCTATTTGCAACAGTGCCTTTTTTTGACCTTTGCTTCAACTTTCATACAGTCGGTATGCATCATATCCTGGTTTTGAGATGCTTCCATTTGCATGGATTTCATCTGTTCAGATGGCATTAAACACCGCTTATGTACAGACGAAGCAGCAGCAGCCGATCCTACTAAAAGGATAGCAAACGATAAAAACAGCGATAGGCATGTTTTTAACCACTGCATAGAGATAAGACCAAAATTTAAGCTTTTTTAGTTTTACAGATTCGAAAGGAAATGACAACAATTTCATGAATAGTAGCCGAAGCTACCATTCATGATTCCAAGTCATATTATTTTAAAAAACTAATTCGATACCTGCACCATATTTCCATCCCTTTTCAGACTCTGTTGCCTCTTGCATAGAAGTGGCTTTCTGTCCTTTTTCATATTGGTAAGCAACATCAATGAAAGGTTTAATTCGCTTAGTAATCTCATATCGGGTTTTGATACCAGTTTTAAGTTCTGATAAACCTGATTTTGCAGCATAGTTAGAATCATCGCTAAATATTACATCTGCTTCGATATAAGGTTGAGTAATAAGTTTCTGAGTTAAAAGCAAATCACGTTCTAATTCAAAACTTGCTCCCCAAAAATTATTCTCACCGCCATAAAGATATGCTTGTGTTTCAAAGAAATAAGGAGCTAATCCTAATACACCAATAACACCATCAACTCGATCACTGTTGCTGCTATTTTTATCTTCGCTATATCTTACACCAGCTTGTATATCCCAAAATGGGGCTACGTTACGGCTATAAAGTGCTGATACAGCATATTTTGGATCATTACTTTCTGACTTTTCCGAATTGGCTTCAATAAATAGACGATTTTCATCTGTTCCAATCAAAGTTTCAAGCTTTGTTCCTAGGTTGCCCTTACCGTCTTCATCAACCATCCATGCATTTTCAAGTCTTGTTACTTGATAAATTTGTCCGCCATGTTCTTTAAGATGATCATCGTGAGATCCGTCTGATCTCTTTCTTGCAGTCAAAATAATATTATCTCCCCCATTTGCATTTTCCATTGAATAATATTCTGGATACAATTCTTGGGGGCTATATCTTAAGCCACCAGACTCCTGTAATAAGACTCTCATACCATTTGTAATATTACTTTCTTGTTCCGAAGTGCTGCTATTAGCAAAAGTTAAGTTTGATATACTTATTAATGCAATTGATAAGACTGTTTTTGAGAAGAAATTCTTAGTGATTTGCATGTGGATTTACTCCCTTCTCATTTACTTGGGACTGAGGAACAGTCTTTGTAGAATTACCATCTTCCACTTGAGCTACAATGAGTTTATTCATCATTCCTGCACTCATATGGTAAAGCAGGTGACAATGAATAGCCCACTCACCTAACTCATCAGCTGTGAGTAGAGTGGTTATCGTTTTCCCAGGTGGAACAATTACCGTATGTTTGTTTGGCATATTGCTTGGATCCTGACCATTCTCAAGCTGCATAAACATGCCATGTAAGTGCATTGGGTGAGCCATCATACTGTCATTGACAAATTTTAAGCGAATACGTTCACCATACTTCACCACTAGTGGGTCGGCTTCATTAAATTTTTTACCATTTATTGTCCAAATATAACGCTCCATGTTTCCACCAAGACGGATCTCTATTTCACGTTCAGCTGCACGAGTGTCTTTTTGAGGATCTAACGATTGCAAATCACTATATTGCAATGCTTTATTACCTTCAGGTGTTGAAGCATTTGCCCATCCAAATACGGTATTATCATTCTTGTCTGAAGCCGCCTTAACAGTAGCGCTATTCATCGGCATATCATGATCCATACCTTTCATAGAAGACATATCATGATCCATACCTTTCATAGAAGACATATCGTGATTCATGCCTTTCATAGAAGACATATCATGATTCATATCTTTCATAGAAGACATATCATGATTCATATCTTTCATTGAAGACATATCATGATCCATACCTTTCATAGAAGACATATCGTGATTCATGCCTTTCATAGAAGACATATCATGATCCATACCTTTCATAGAAGACATATCGTGATTCATATCTTTCATAGATGACATGTCATGGCTCATCCCCATATCTTCCATAGTCAATAAAGAACGAGGACGAGGCTTAGGCATCTCAATTTGTTTGACTGCTGGGCTGCTTTCTTCATGTAATGTTCCCACTGAAAAACCGGTACGATCAATAGATTCAGCTTCAATTTGGTAATGTGCTTGTTTTGGTTCCACAATGACATCATAGGTTTCAGCAGTACCAATACGGAACTCATCTACAGGAACGGGCTTTACAGGTTGACCATCAGCACTGACTACAGTCATTTTTAGGTTTGGAATGCGTACATCAAAGAATGACATAGCGGAAGCATTAATAAAACGAAGGCGAACTTTTTCACCAGCTTTGAAGTTACCGGTCCAGTTTTGCTGAGGTGTTTTGCCATTCATTAAAAATGTATAACCAGTCACATCGGACATATCTGTTTTCAACATCCGCATCTGATTCCACATAGAGCGGTCTTGCCAAGTTGCCTTTAATCCATCACGTTTAACTTGTTTTAATACATCGAATACTGTTTCGCGACGGTTCTGATAGTAATCTGCTTCTTTTTTAAGATTTTTCATAATTTGATCACTTGTTGAATTATGAAAATCAGAAAGCAAAACAACGTAATCTTTATCGGTTTTTTCAGCAGCTGTTAGTGGAGTTTTATCTTTAGGATAAATAACAAAAGCACCATATAAACCGTCTTGTTCTTGTCCTTTACTATGTGAATGATACCAATAAGTACCATTTTGGCGGACTTTAAACTTATATTCATAAGTTTTATTAGGGGCAATGCCATTAAATTTGTTAAATCCAGGTACACCATCCATAATTCCAGGTAATAATAAGCCATGCCAATGGATTGAAGAGTCCTGATTTTTTAACTTATTGTGAACACGGATAACGGCCTCATCACCTTCTTCAAATTCAAGAAGTGGTGCAACGAATTTACCATTAACGGTAATTCTCTTTAGCGGTTTTCCTGTGATATTTACAGTTTGTTCAGCGATTGTTAAATCATATTCTTTAACTGCCGCCATTACCCAAGTTGATGAAAATAAACCAACTCCAATTAAGAGTACATGACTTAACTTATTTGACATTCTATCTCACCTTTAGAAAGGTCAAGATTGAAGTAATAAAGCAAATATTTAGTAGAAACCTTTGCACGAACAGATACACAAAAGTTCGTTAAAATGATATAATGCTTTATAATCAACCACATAACAAAAGACACCGACATGGCATGGAAACAAACAGGGCAGCTGTCCCTAGCAGACAGTC
>NZ_VOYO01000020.1:0-44071 GCF_013420255.1 Acinetobacter sp. YH01021 | reverse complement strand
GCCGAGTCGTAAAGCTCAGAAAGCTGTTATTGAACAAAGAAAGTTAAATCCTGTGCTTGACTCTTGTGGTTAAAAACAGGACATTTTAAATGGTTTATCGCATAGACATTTTAATTGGTGAATAACAGCCCTTGTAAGTCCAAAATAGAAATATCCGCTTTCAGACTCTGGCATTGATTATGCCACCTAACATTAAAAGTGACATTGGCCATACATTTTTAGCCAAATTATGCGTTGCCCAGATCCTCAGTATTAATCGGTAGAAAGTGTGCGTGATCTAGACTGCTCAAGCATAGATATTTGAGTACTTTCCGCCTGTAAAACTGGGTTAAGACGATTACTTTTCAATTTGATTTGCAAGCGCAGTTCATTATTGGAGTCCGTATTACGCTTAGCATATGGTGCATAAATTTTCGTGCTTCTTCTAAAAGCTCTAGCGCAAACATTGAGATCCCCAAGTGAACGGATTTGATATTTAAATATTTGAAAAATTTATATATTCAGAGAAATATACTGGTTTTTATTGTGTCTAGAGTTAGACAAGGACACAAACAGATTTTAATAATTTGATGAAAATTATCGTCACAATTATGTGACCTATTACAGGTTAATTATATTTATAAATAACTGCTTCCTGATATTCAAAAAAGCACTTTCCCCGCTGCTCAAGCAGAGAAAGTGGTTTTTAAATTTAGGCACTACGTTTCAGACAACTGATCGCTAAAGTATTGGCCACCTCCAGTAACAGTTGTCGTGTTTTTGTCCAGCCCAGACATCCATCAGTAACAGATTGACCATAAGTCATTTGCTCAGAAATTTTCTGGTTGCCATCTACCAAATGACTTTCTAGCATTACGCCACGAACATTGGTCTGTAAGCGTTCTGCTACGATCTGTTCCAGTACTTTAGGCTGTAGCATCGGATTTTTTGAGCTATTGCCATGACTACAGTCAATTACCAATGCCGGTAAGTCGATCTGATGTTTGGCCCGGATTTTCTCAATTTCTGACAATTGGTAATTTGGTCCGCTATTCGAGCCACGTAAAATCAAATGTGCTTTCGGATTACCTTGCGAGTGTAAAATACATGGTAAACCAGACTGGCTCATCCCCAAGAATTGATGCGGATGAGAGGCAGACTGGATGGCATCTAGTGCAATCTGGATCGAACCATCAGTACCATTTTTGAAACCGATGCTGTACGGCATATGGCTGGAAATTTCGCGATGAATTTGTGATTCGCTGGTACGTGCGCCAATCGCTCCCCAGGCCAATAGATCATCGAAATAAGCAGTTGCCATTGGGCTAAGAATTTCCGAAGCGATTGGCAGGCCCATTTCAATAATTTTTAGGTATAAGTCACGGGATTTTTCCAAGCCCAATTGCATATTGGATGAACCATCCAGATTTGGATCGTAAAGGAAACCTTTCCAACCCACCGTAGTCCGTGGTTTTTCAATATAAGCACGCATCACCAGGAAAATCTGATCAGATAGCTGTGACTGAAGTTGTTTTAATTTTTCTGCATAGTCTAGCGCGGAAGCTTCATCATGAATGGAACATGGGCCTGTGACCACCATTAAACGATGATCCTTGCCTTCTAATATATTTTGAATAGTTTGACGGTGTTCAGCGACTTGGCTGGCTAATTGCGAAGACAGTGGCAATTGCTGCTTAAGCTGCTGAGGTAAAATTAAAATGCTTTCAGCATGATGTTGTTGTGATGTATTTGGGGTATTCATGACTTTAATCCTGGGACTGGCAATCAGTCCAAACTTTTATTTGAGCGTTATGGGTCTAATCGAAGGTGTTGTGAGTGTCATTAGCTGACTAAAATAAGACCAATAAAAGTTGTTAAAGTATGAATAGTTAAAGTTTGTCATGGCTGTCTCCAAAATATTGTAAAAAATGAAAGGCATAAAAAAAACCTGATCAGGGTTGCCGATCAGGTATAAACTGGTGGGCAACCTTTTCATTGCCCAAACGCATTCAGGCAATTAGCTAAACTGCCAGAAATAAAAATATGCGTTTGAAATGATAGGTTGCTTTAACATGTTATGTCTTTCATAAAATGTGATTCTGAAATTAAAATACGCGCTCTGTGATCATTTGACAAGCATTAAATATAAAAAAATATTTATTAACTTTTCTACTTTTATTTATCGATCAATCAAACCGTGATATGTATCACTAAAATTAGTAAAACCCACAAACCTATTGCGGGTTTTACCAAAGAAACTTCAGTTTAATCCAAAGATTAAAAATTAACGTGAAACACGATTCCAGGCATCACGCACTGCAAATTTAGCCTGTTCCCAGTTTAAACGTGATTCGCCTTTTATTTTTTCCCATTTCAATCTCAAATCAGGTTCTACGTCTTCAAAACGAGTATGGGCATCATAGCTGCCACGGTTTTCATAACCAACTCGATAGGCCGTATCATAATCACGGTCATAATCCAGATCGCTATAGGTGGTACGAGCATCTGAATAGTATGGCGTATTGATCGAATTATCACGCCAGTAAGCCTGTTCTTCTGTTGGATTTATAGCTTCGCCTACACCTTTACCTGCCAGACCGCCAACAACAGCACCGACTACACCGCCGACAGCGACACCCACTGGACCGCCTGCAGCACCAATGGCTGCACCTGCCGCTGCGCCACCTGCAGCACCTACACCTGTACCCACAGGATGTGCGCCAGGCTCACCCGTAATTGGATCGGCATTTAAATCATCGCGGACATCTTTAGGCGCATTCTTAATTACATCACGATCAAAATTATCATTCGACATAGAGCTTATCCTTATTCTTTAAAATGGTTTTAGCACGTATCTTCATACGTCCTATTTAATATAAGCATCTGGCATGTAATGACATTAGCAGGCGTGTTTTGTTTCAGTGACTCTCTGTGAGGCTTTCATGCACTAATGTATCCTGAATCAAGTGAAAGCCGCATAAAAAAGACCGGTTTAATACCGGTCTTTTTTAAAATTGAAAAAGCTTAGTCAAAATGAATGACGGTACGAATTGACTTGCCTTCATGCATTAGGTCAAAAGCTTCATTGATCTGACCTAATGGCATGGTATGAGTCACAAAAGGTTCCAGCTGAATTTCACCTTTCATGGATTGCTCTACCATTCCCGGTAATTGTGAACGACCTTTCACCCCACCAAAAGCAGTACCCATCCATTTACGACCTGTGACTAACTGGAATGGACGGGTTGAAATTTCTTTACCTGCTCCGGCTACACCAATAATCACTGACTGACCCCAGCCACGGTGCGCACATTCTAGTGCTGAACGCATTACATCTACATTACCGATACATTCGAATGAATGGTCTACACCCCAACCAGTCATTTCGACAATCACTTGCTGAATCGGCTGATCATAGTCGTTTGGATTCAGGAAATCTGTCGCACCAAACTGTTTCGCCAGTTCAAATTTATCCGGATTGGTATCAATCACAATGATACGGCCGGCTTTGGCCTGACGTGCGCCTTGTACTACAGCAAGACCGATACCACCTAAACCAAATACTGCAACACTGTCACCTTCCTGAACTTTAGCGGTGTTATGTACTGCACCAATACCGGTAGTCACACCACAGCCCAGCAGGCAAACATGCTCATGGTTGGCTTCAGGATTAATTTTTGCCAGAGAAACTTCAGCAACCACGGTATATTCTGAAAAAGTTGAACAACCCATATAGTGATAGATCGGCTCGCCATTATAAGAGAAACGGGTCGTACCATCTGGCATGACACCTTTACCTTGCGTCGCCCGTACAGCAACACACAGGTTGGTCTTGCCTGATTTACAGAACAAGCATTCGCCACACTCAGCAGTATAAAGCGGAATCACGTGATCGCCCGGTTTCAGGCTGGTGACACCTTCACCGACTTCAACGACCACACCCGCACCTTCATGACCCAAGATTGCAGGAAATACACCTTCAGGATCTTCACCAGACAAGGTAAATGCATCGGTATGACACACGCCTGTATGGCTAATTTTTACCAGTACTTCACCTGCTTTTGGTGGAGCAACATCCACTTCTACAATTTCTAATGGCTAGCCTGGACCAAATGCAACTGCTGCACGTGATTTCATGTAAAACTGTCCTTTTTTTGCTGATTTACAGATGACTAACAGTAACCTCTTTCTATTCGGAGATTCAACTATTAACATCACAAGATAAGGAATAAAAGATCCTATAATTAATGGAACATCAATGACTAAACCTTCGCCTTTTGTATGTTTGAGCATTTTTACTTTTAGCATCATGCTTTCTGGCTGTGAACCGGCTCCCAACACTGCTGAAGAAGCGAAAATCACGCCAGTTCGACCTGCACACTGGATCGACAATCAACTTTCAAAACAGCAGATCAATAGCGGTAAAACGGCTTTTTTGCCGCTCTATGATGGCTTTATGAGTATGGCAGCGCGTCTGCACCTAATTAACAAAGCCAAATATCATCTGGATCTGCAATATTACATCTGGAAGGATGATTATATTGGCAATATGATCTTGTCTCAATTACTCAAAGCTGCCGATCGCGGTGTCAAAGTGCGGGTTCAGATTGATGATCAAAATGGCACCCAGCTTGATGACAAGCTTCTTGCTCTAAGCCAACATCCAAATTTTGAAGTCCGGATTTTTAATCCCTATAAATTTCGTCATTTACGTGCGCTGGATTATGGTTTCCGGATGAAAAAGGTTAATCATCGCATGCACAATAAATTAATCATTGCGGACGGAACTGCAGCCGTGACTGGTGGCCGGAATATCAGCAGTGAATATTTTGATGCCAGTGAAGATTTTCAATTCACCGATGTTGATATATTCTTCGCGGGGCAAAGCGTAACAGATGCCAATCAGACCTTTATTAACTTCTGGAATGATGATCTGAGTTATGATGTACGACAGGTGCTAAATGATGCCGGCCATCCTGAAATGCTCAAAAGGCTCAGAACTGAATTTGAACGTGAAGATGTTGATGAAACTGAACTCAAACGCCGGGTGGGCATTGCCGAGAAACAAGTCGAACAACACTTAAAAAAACAACCTATGCACTGGGCGGCAGCTTATTTTGTTGCGGATAGTCCCGCAAAAGCCCGTCCTCATGCCAAAAATGGCGATTATATTTATACCCATATGCTTGAATTAATGGGTGAGCCAAAAAAACATCTGGAACTAGTGTCCTCATATTTTATTCCCACGCAAAAAGGGGCCGACTATTTAACCCGCCGTGCGCAACAGGGTGTGAAAATCAGAATCCTGACTAACTCTTTTCAGGCCAATGATGTGGCCGCAGTGCATGCCTATTACCAGCAATATCGTCAGCAATTATTGAAAAGTGGCATCGAACTCTGGGAATTTAAACCCTACATTGTCCGTCCGGAACGGACCTGGTATGAAATTATGACCGGAGACATTATCCCGGCTAAAAACAAAAATAGCTCCAGTTTGCATGCCAAGTTTTTTGATCTGGATGGCATGGTTTTTGTCGGTTCATTTAATTTTGATCCGCGTTCAGCCTATCTGAATACCGAAGTCGGTCTGGTCATTGAATCGGAAGATTTTCAGAAGGAAATCACCAGTGCGATGGATCAGTACTTACCACGCGTGGCTTATCAACTTAAACTGAACGAAAAAAATGAAATGATTTGGCTGGAACATCAAAAAGATGGCCGTAGTATTCAGCATTTACATGATCCGGAAACTACAAAATTCCAGCGTTTTATGATGAATCTGGTGACGAAATTTCCCGGTGAATGGTTAATGTAATGACATTGGAGTGACCTTAAAATTACATGCTATGAAAAGCCCGTATTTCGAGAATAGCCGATTAACCTAACTTAGTCCAATCATCGTTTAAAGGGTTTTACAGTCTATTGCGCTTACTTTAGAATTACATTTTTCTCGTATTTTGCGCTTGTTCGCCCTCCACTCCCATGCAATTTTTTGATCTAAGCCGTCAGTTTAAGTTCAGTGATATTCTCACGCCTGTAAAAACTCTCCATGATTTATCCCAGCAAGAATGGTATTTGGCCAAAATTCGGGTGGAACATGACTGTTTGTCCGACTCCGATACTGTCGAGGGACAGGTAGTTTTGAAATCCAGTGAAAATATTCAGCTCGAACTGGAATGGCAGATTCAGGATAGTAGTTATGAATTACAGGTTTTATTTAAAGGTGTAGAAACTGAAGCCACTGATGAGACCGGTATCATGTTGAAAGGTGCACAACTGGTCGATGAACAGCAGCAAGTACTCTCTGCCCAAGCGTTAAGCTTATGGATTGATGGTACTCTTTTGCCGATGTTGCCTGAAATCCGTCAGGAAATTAAAGCACGTTTAAATTTGTGGGATTATGTCGAATACGATGACTAATCGCCGAATTTTGCATTTTTTAAAGAGCCCATGTGGCTCTTTTTTATAATCTGAGTGACGTTTTAGATTGATTAAACTGCCCTATCTTCAATTTTTTCAGGCAATGCCAAGCTAAATAAGTTGTTATAAAATTTATAAAAAATAAAAAGAGAATCACGACATGATTTCTGATAGTGAATGGCAACAGATTCGTCAGGTGGTCGCTGATGCACAACGGGCTGCCATGCATTGCTCTATTGCAACAGTCAACCCCAAAGGCTTTCCTAGTATTACTCCGATCGGAACCATATTTCTCAACAAAAAGACCAGTATCGGTTTCTTCTTTGATACTTATTCCACTACTTTTTCTGAGAATTTACAGCATCAGCCGATGGCATGCATACAGGCTGTGAACAGTAGCAAACTGTTTTGGTTTCATTCGTTACTTAAAGGTAAATTTAAACGTTATCCAGGAGTACGCTTATATGCAGAAATTGGTCCTTTACGTCCGGCCTCGCTTGAGGAAATACGACAGGTGGAGTCGCGTATTCGAGCTTTAAAATGGACCAAAGGTAGTCAGTTAATCTGGTCCAGCTTTCATCATGTCCGGGAGATGAAGATCAATAGCTATCGCTGGATCGAATATCCAAATATGTGAATAAATAAGGTCAATAACTTACAAATAGTAAGTTTATTTCTTATCTATAGCCAAAAAGCTCTTTAACCATTTTTCATCTGATTATTGGATTAAATATTAAACCAGACCCACATGCTCAAACATTGTCCGGTAACTTTCGGCTTTTTTCTCCAGAGAAACCGGATATGCTCGAGAAGATGAAGGCATGCGATATAAATGCAGATCACGTCCGACAAAATAAGCCTGACTTGGTTGCCCAATACTCGGCTTTAGAGTCCCTTCAGGCATGGACAGCATCATGGTGTCTGTGGCCTTGTCGCCTGTGGTCATAATATGATTACACTGCGGCATTTGGCTGAGCAGTTGCTCAATATTGGTGGGTACTACTATTTCCAAAAATTTGTCTGAAGCATTGCCCTTTAAACGCCGGATCTGATAGCCACTATCAAAAATCGCAATCCCCGTTTCTGTTAAAAACTCCCGGATCAATTGTTCCTGAAATTTTTTATTGGGTAGATCTAAAAAGTAATCTTTATTTTCAAAGAAAATCAGTCCAAAAATCCGCCACATATCATTTTGATAGTTTGGATAATAAAAGTTCATTTTCCAGCGTGTGGCAGGTGGCGGAAAACTACCCAACATCAGTAATTTGGCATTGGGCGGTAAAAATGGCGGTAGCGGATGCGTTTCAATATCAGACATAGAATTAACTAAATTGAGAGATTTCAACTATTTTAGAAGGTCTTCCGAATCTTGCCAGCTACTTCTTGTCCCCAAAGTGTATAAACTTCCTTACTCGGATGAAAACCATCTGCAGCCATTTGTAAATTCATGGCACGATACTTCTCAATATCGTATTCAATCCATTGCATATTCACTTGCTGATTCACAAAATTTTCTAGTTGCTGGTTCATCTGTTTAGCATACTGGCCAAATAGCCAGGCTAAAGGATTCGGTAGCGCCGGAAACATATTCATTGGCGGCACACCGGCAGCAATGATCAGTTTCGGACTAAATTTTTGCTGAATTTTACTATAAAGCTGTTCCTGCTTCTGAATCCAAACCTCGACAGGTATCAGTTTGGTCACATCATTGACGCCAACCGACGTGACGATTACATCATAGTGCTGGACTTCTATTTGGTCCAAAGCATGAATTACTTTTGAGCTGGTATCGCCTGTTTTGGCCTGTAATTTCCAGTCAATTTCAAAGTCATCTTTCAGTTCATGCAGAATTGCACCCAGTAATGCGTCATCCTGATGTTCTACTCCTACACCTGCTGCTGCCGAATCCCCTAAAATCAGCAGAGACAGTTTGTTGCCGGTTCCGGTTTGACCTTCACGTGCACCTTCAGGTTCCGGCAGTCTTAGGGTATTTTTCTTGACGCGATTACCCTGAATGACGAGTGCAGGAATCAAGGCAATGGTGGCGGCTTTCAGCAACATAGTGGGCTAATTTATATAAAGATATACTTGATTTTACCTGAGTTTATTCTTTTGAACTATTTCCTCAGCAATCATTTTAGATGAATGTTCACCTAAATTTGACTGAGATAGGATTCTTGCAAAATATAGGCTTATACATCTTGCCCTTGGGTAAATCACAAAGGATAAATATAAAAAAATCCCGCTTAAAAACGGGATTTTTATGACAATCAAAGCTTAGATTTTATAGTCATTCCAGCGATTCATACGCTTAAAGGTTCCCACATCATTAAAACGCACGCCCACTTCTTTCATTACTTTATGCGCCGTTTTAGACGTCAGTTGACGGATATAAAATGGCTCCTTGACTACAAAGTGATGAATCGCATGGGTCGAACCAAAATTACAGCAGAATAACTGGAACGGGACCATCCACCATGGATTGAGCACTTGGGTTTGTTTGATCACATCACGTGGATCAATATCGCCATAGTAATGCATATTTGAACTGACAAACTGCAAGCTAAAAGAACGGATAAAGTTCGGAATCACCCAGATGACTGCCAGCAGATTCACGATCGGCATCGTGTTGACAATACCTTGTGACCAGAGCATCTCATAACCAAATAGCGGTGCAATCGCATTTAAACCATGAAAAACCACAAACAGATAGCACAATCCATAGTAAATAATGCTGAGAGGTAAAAAGCCGAATAACTGAGAAATCATGGCAATTTTACGTTCTTTTTCAGGCTGTTTTTCCAGAAAAAGATGAATCATCTTAAACATCTGAAATGGACGCAGATACACTGACATCAACTGGTCACTAATGACCAGAATTCGGCGAATGCCCCAAGGCATACCATTACTGATGCCACGTTCTTCCAGGTCATGTTCAGTGCCTGAATATTTATGATGATGCAAATGTAAACGACGACGTGCCCACGGACTGATGGTGTTTGGACGTGCCAACCAGACCAGTGCTAACATCAAATGATGTGCCCAAGGTGTTTTTTTGAAATACATATAATGAATCAGGTCATGTTCCAATTCATGGGTCAATGACGCAAAAATCGCAATCAAGGGAATGGTAAACCATGCTGAGAGATAACCTGTTCCATATGCTACCGCGCATGCAATCATGCCTGCCCAGGCAAAGCCTAAAATACTCGCACCGATAAAGTTCTGATGTTTGAGTATGGGATAACGAGCACGCACCTCTTCCCCGGCCTGGGTAACGATACTTCTGACCTTGGAGATTCGCTGCTGGTCAGTCATATCCGCAGATGTAGACATATGGACAACCTTTAATTTCTGGACGGTTGTACATTAAAGGAAATTCTAAAAAAGAGAAGTTATCTTTCCACTTTTAGAGTGAGTATGTCTAAGTTTTGGACAGTTTGGAAAAGTTCTTAAAATTGGCGAAAATTAGGAAAAGTTAAAGAGGGTCTTTCTCATGAAACGAAAATTTAAAAGTAATTGATTTAATTGCAAATTCATCAATAAAATAAAAATATAATTTTTGATAATTTAAAACTTTATTTTAATAATCAATATATTAGGATTTATAAAATTTCGCTTTTTTGTAAATTCAAGCTATACATTTTTTAGAAAAAAATACTGATTCAGAAATTTTTCTCAGTTTGTCATAAAAAATAAAAAGAGAAGCGCTCTAGCTTCTCTTTTTATAGATCTAAGAGCGCTTTTAACCTAACTTGTTCACCAGTTTAAGTGGTAATACTTTCATGGCTAGACCGAGTGGCAACCAAGGCCATTTCGGCACATAAGCCTTAACTGGTGCTTTTTCAATTTCTGCTGCCAATAAACGCGAACCAGTTTTTTCATCTACTTCAAAAGGTAGCTTTTTTGCCCCTTCATTAATTTCAGTACGAATATATCCTGGGAAAATGGTGGTCACTTTTATTGGCGTATCGATCAATTCAGCTCGAATGCCTTCCGCTAAATGAGCCACGCCGGCCTTACTTGCACCATAAGCCGTTAAATGTTTTGGCATACCGCGCATTGCACTCATAGATGAAATCATCACCAGATGGCCAGAGTTTTGTGCACGGAAGATTTCAACTGCAGCTTCACATTGTGCTAATGCCGAAATAAAGTTGGTTTCAACCGTGGCTTTATTGATAGCAAAATTACCTTTACCAATCCGGCGGCCCTCACCGACACCAGCATTCACAATAACTCGGTCAATGGTGCCAAAGTCTTCTTTAAAAGCACGAAACACTTCAAACACTTGATCGTAATCGGTGACATCTAGTGTTTTGGCAATGACTT
This sequence comes from Acinetobacter sp. YH01021, assembly GCF_013420255.1. Taxonomy (GTDB): domain Bacteria; phylum Pseudomonadota; class Gammaproteobacteria; order Pseudomonadales; family Moraxellaceae; genus Acinetobacter. The sequence continues at coordinate 33,340 of NZ_VOYO01000020.1, read as the reverse complement.
TGATGCCATATTGGCTTTCCAGTTCCTGCTTTAAGATTTCCAGACGCTCCAAACGACGTGCACAAATCGCCAGGTTATAGCCTTTTTTCGCAAATTCACGTGCCATACCGGCGCCGATCCCTGAACTTGCACCGGTAATTAAAATTGTTTTAGCCATGTATTTACCCTATTCCTTTATTTTTCTAGCGTATTAGGTTTTCAATCTCATTTTAAATCCAGGTCAATAAGTCTGGACGCTGTGCTTTAATAAAATGATGTTCATTTAAACTGAGTAGTTGCGGTTCATTACCCACCAGACGTAGTGTCGTGATACTGGTATTGGTAATCGCCCAGTTCAGAGCAAAGGTTTTCTCCGGACTAAGGCCCAAAATTTTGCCTACAGCCACAGAAATCACCCCACCTGAGGTATAAACTACTGCATAGCGTGGTCGGCTTTTGGACAACTGGTCACACAGATTTTCTAAGCCGCTTTCCACGCGTGCTTTGAAACTTGGCCAAGATTCATCATATTCATGGTGATAATCATCGCCAGTCCAGCGTGCAATTGCACCGCTAAAAATCTTGCTCAGATAATCCCGTGGATTTTCATGTTCTGATACATCCTGTTTCAGCAATTCAGGCTGATTAAAGCGCGGCTCATAACGGGCGAATACCTGCTGATGATTAAATTCATTCCAGGCACTATCGGTCAGAATCTCACTTTCCGGAAAACATTTGTCCAGTGATAATTGCGCTGTCTGTTGATGGCGTTGCATGGAACCAGCCACCACATAAGGCGCTTCTTTCAGGATTTCTTCAAAATAGCGACCCAAAAGCTTTGCCTGTAACTCGCCGTTGGGCGAAAGTTGATCGTAACTTTCTGCGCCAAAAGAGGCCTGGCCATGCCGGATCAAGTAAATGGTTGTCATTTTGGCATTATCTCTTTAAATTTAAGCACATACTTTTGTGCAATCTCATTGGCTTCCAGTTTTTGCTTGCCAATCAGTTTTAAGGCACGAATATGCAAGGCATGAATCACCACCCAAAAATCCTTGAACGCTGGATTATTAGTCTGTTTATGGTAATAACGATAATAGATCTGCTGGGCAATCACCGCGAGACGGAAAATTCCGAACACCTCATAAAACGCCCAGTTTTCCGGTTGCAGGCCGGTTTTTCCCAAGTAGTAATCCACCACTTCTTTACGGGTAAACATACCTTTTAGATTGGTCGGCTGGCGGCGTGTTGCCTTAAAGATGGCATTGTCAGTATCTTCCACCCAATAGGCTAAAGCAGAACCTAGGTCCATGAGCGGATCGCCGAGTGTCGCCATTTCCCAGTCCAGTACGCCAATCACTTCAGTCGGATTTTCCGGATTTAAGATGACATTATCAAAACGCCAGTCATTATGAATCACACAGGTTTTAGAATCTGAAGGAATATTATCTTTAAGCCAGTTGCGCACATATTTAAACGATGGAACATTTAAAGTTTTAGCCTTTTCATAACGTACATCCCAGCCTTCGACCTGACGGCGACAATAGCCTTCACCCTTACCGAGATTTTCAAGTTCAGTTCCTTGATAAGGCACCTGATGCAATTCGATCAGTTTATCAATCACATTGATACATAAAGTCCGGATATCGGATTCAGTAAGCTGCAGCTCAGCTGGCATTTTGGCGCGAGGAATAATTCCTTCAAGCCGTTTCATCACATAGAAATCACAACCAATCACTGATTCATCCTGACAAAGCGCCACCATTTCAGGCACCACCGGATAATGTTCAGACAAGGCTTTTTGTACATGATATTCACGTGCCATATCATGGGCTGATTTGGCTTTGGTACCTTGCGGCGGACGACGTAAAATTAGATCGGCATTGGTATACTGTAAACGGTAGGTCCAGTTTGAAGCTCCGCCTGAATATTGGGTCACTTGCACAGGGCCTTCAACATTCACATTTTGCTGAATTAGCCAATTGGTGATGGCTTGTACATCCAGTTCTTCACCTGCACGAACTGCTCCACCTACATCAATAACCGCCATAATTTTTCCTTAAAATTTTTTAATACGTTGCAATCTTCTATTTAAGCCAGTTTATTTTTTGTGGCGTGTACTGTAGCCACGTTTTGCCAGTTCCAGTTTGGCAATCATGCCCTTATGCACTTCATCCGGGCCATCAGCCAAACGTAAGGCACGTGCCTGGGCAAAGAATCCGGTCAGTGGCGTATCACGAGAGACACCGGCACCGCCGTGGATCTGGATGGCCATATCGACAACTTTTTCCAGCACACTTGGCGCAACGACTTTAATTGCAGAAATTTCAGTCAGTGCCGCCATATTCCCTAAAGTATCCATTTTATAGGCTGCATACAAGGTCAAAAGACGTGCCTGATCAATCGCAACCCGTGCTTCCGCGACACGTTCCAAGTTACCGCCAAGTTTTAAAATCTCTTTGCCAAATGCTGTCCGGCTCATGCCTCGGTCAATCATCAACTCTAAGGATTTTTCCGCAGCCCCGATGCAGCGCATACAATGATGAATACGGCCTGGCCCTAAACGGCCTTGGGCAATTTCAAAACCCTGACCGGCGCCACCAATAAAATTCGCTACCGGAACGCGGACATTTTCAAAGCTGACTTCCCCATGGCCATGTGGCGCATCATAGTCACCAAATACAGGCAGCATACGTTCAATTTTTACCCCTGCGGTATCTACCGGAACTAGAACCATCGAATGCTGATGATGACGGTCTTTTGTTTCATCTGGAGTATGCGCCATAAAAATAATAATTTTGGCATTTGGATCGCCCATACCTGATGACCACCATTTACGACCATTGAGAATAATCTCATCACCTTCCACCATCGCCGTTGCCTGCATATTGGTCGCATCACTGGATGCGACTGCAGGTTCAGTCATACAAAAGACCGAACGGATTTTCCCTTCTAATAGTGGCTTCAGCCATTGCTGTTTTTGTTCTTCAGAACCATAACGCCACAATACTTCCATATTGCCGCTATCTGGCGCATTACAGTTAAATACGATTGGTGCAATCAGGCTACGTCCGGAAAGTTCGGCAATATGCGCATATTCCTGAACCGATAAACCTTGGCCAAGTTCAGGACAAGGGAGAAACATATTCCAAAGGCCTGCTGCCTTGGCTTTGGATTTTAAGCTTTCCAGTTCTGCTGGCCATTGCCATTTGGTCCAGTCACTGCCTTGATTCAACTCGTGAACCTGCTGCCAGAAATCAGCTTCAACTGGTTCAATTTCATCAGCAATAAATTTTTTGGTTCTATTTAAATAATCTTGTGCACGTGCTGAAAGCTCAAACATCTCTTTATCCCTCTAAATATTCTAATTCATACACTTTACAACACCTTAACCCAAAACCTATTATGAATAAAATGATTTTATCCCATACATTATTATGCATAGTATTCATTCTAAAACAGTCATGGACCTGCGAAATTTTCATCGTATCGACATTAACCTTTATCCGCTTTTTATGGCAATTTATGAGCAGAACAGTATTTCTAAAGCTGCACAAATTTTATCAATCAGCCAGTCTGCTGCTAGTCATGCTTTACAACGTTTAAGGCAGCATTTACAGGATGATTTATTTGTACGTACTGGTAGCAAAATGCAACCTACGCCGTTTGCGGAACAGATCTATCCTGAGCTGAAGAATGCACTTTTTGCAATTCAAAATATTTCAATACAACATCAGCAGTTCAGACCAGAAATGATTCAGAGTTTGAAAATTGCCGTTCATGATGAAATTGAGCCAATGATCTTTCCCAGACTCGTTCAGCACTTTCAGCAACTCAATCTGGAAATTCAACTTAGCAGCATGAAGCTGGACCGTAAAAATATAGCAGCAGACCTCGCCTCTCAACAGATTGATTTTGTCATAGATCTGGAACAAAACATTGCTGAAAAAATCCAGTTTGAACGCCTGGTGCAAGATGAATTTGTAGTGTGTACACAATTAACAGAAATGAATGAGCAGATTTATCTTGCCTCGCCTCATATTGGCGTGTCATCACGCCGTACTGGTGTTTTGGTTGAAGATATTTATTTAAGTCGGAAACAATATTCACGACAGATTTTTTTACGCTGTCAGCATTACTCAACTGCTCTGCAAATTCTGGAGCAGCAAAAGACAGCCATGCTGACTATTCCTAAAAATGTATTGACGCATTTACAATTGGCTACCAGTCTAAATATTTTTGAAGTCCCTGTGGAACTGCCGAAAATTAATATGGGGATGTATTGGCATAAGGATTTGCAAGAGAATAAAAGACATCAATTTTTGAGAGCTGAAATTTATAAAATTTTTACTTAGGCTATTTATAAAGAAATTTAAATTGCTTAGGCTATTTTATATATAAGTTTAGATGGTTGCAGATTCATCTTTTCGCCAGAAAAATATACTTAGGCTATTTTAGCTGGTACAAAACTAAACACTGAGTGATTAGCTTTTAATCCGTAGATCTACTGGCTTTGCTCTAAAATGGCTCGACTTTTAGCTGTGATTTTACAGCTGGTTTTGCTGATTTGGATCTTGCCTTTGTTAAATCTCTCCATCACCTGGCAAATTGTGCTGGGCTTAGTATTGCTATGTTTTTCTTATTATCTGCTGCATAAAATTACAGTTTATTTAAAAGATGTTTTCCGCCCTTTTAAGAAAGGCAAAAAATACTGGTGCCGTGTAAAAGCCGTAAGTGATGGTGATACCCTCACCTGCTACCGTTTTAATATTCGTCGCTCTGAGACCAAATTGCGCTTTGCTTTTGTCGATGCCCCTGAATCATCACAAGCCTATGGTAAAGAATCGCAACGTCTGGTCAAAAGCATGGTGAATAATAAAATGGTTCGGGTCAAGATAACCGACATTGACCGTTATGGTCGCTGTGTGGGTGTCGTCTATCGCTATCGCAAAAATATCAATGAAGAGATTGTCAAACGTGGTGCAGCGTGGGTCTATGAAGAATATATCAAGGACAAAACCCATTTACGCTATATGATGGAACTGCAAAATAAAGCCAAGAAACAGAAAAAAGGCCTTTGGAAAAGTAGCCGTCCTGTACGTCCAAGTGTTTATCGTAAACAGGTAAAATCGTAAATTTGGTTTTATCAAAGATAAACGGCAAATAATAAAAAGTGATCAGTACATTCAGATCACTTTTTTCATTTTTTTAGTTTTACTAATTTAATAAGCCAAATGCACCAGAAAGCGGAATGCGCCAGCAATCAGGGCCAGCGTTAAAAATCCTGCCAGCCATAATCCTACAAACCATAATGCCTGTTTGCCTTTCATGACCACTCCTTAATGATAGCCATCATCGCCGACCCTGACCTTATGCCGGAATACCCAATAGGACATACCCGTATAAATCACAATAATAGGAATCAGGATCAAGGCACCAATCAAGGCAAATAGCTGGCTATTTTCATGCGCTGCTGCCTGCCAGATAGTCACGCTCGGCGGGATAATATATGGCCATAGACTAATCAAGAATCCGGTATAAGCAAGGAAAACCAGAAAAAGCATATAGGTAAATGGGCCTAATTCACTACGTCTTTTACAGGCACGTAAGGCCAGCCAGGTAAATAGCAGAACCAGAACTGGAACTGGCATAAAATAGGTAAATTGTGGCTGACTAAACCAGCGTTCAGCAATCTGAGGATGAGTCAACGGCGTATAAATACTGACAGCACCCAATATGATCAGCAAGGCAATAATCAGCTTAGGCATCAGTTTAAACATTCGATCTTGTAAGTCATCTCCGGTTTTATAGATCAGCCAGCCACAGCCTAATGCCGCATAGAGCACCACCACACTGATTCCGGTGAAAATACTGAATGGAGTGAGCCAGTCCAGACCACCTCCAACATAGACACCATTTCGGGTTTCAATGCCCTGAATATAGGCGCCTAAAATCATGCCTTGCAGGAAACTGGTGATCGCAGAACCACCGATAAAGGCTTTATCCCACCAATGCTTACTGCGGTTTGCCTTGAAGCGGAACTCAAAAGCCACGCCGCGGAAAATCAAGGCAATCACCATCAGAATAATTGGCATATACAGTGCCGAGAGTACGGTCGAGTAAGCAAGTGGGAAAGCTGCAAATAACCCTGCACCACCCAGTACCATCCAGGTTTCATTGCCATCCCAGACCGGAGCCACGGTATTCATCATGACATCACGTTCATCCTGATGCGGAAAGAAAGGAAACAAGATGCCGATGCCCAGATCGAAACCATCGAGAATGGTATAAATCAATACACCCAAACCAATAATCACAATCCAGATTAATGATAAATCAATCATTTTTTGTCCTCCTGATCCGGTTGTTCAGGAACTTCTTCGATACGTTCGCGAATACTACTTAATGGTCGACGCGAGGCCTGAACCACATCGCTATCTGATTCATGATCTGGTCGGGTATGAATAAAATCCGGGCCTTTGTGCATCAGGCGCAACATGTAGTAAATCCCGATACCAAATACCACACAGTAGACAACTACAAAAATAATCAGGGTCAGCCCCACCTGTTCAGCGGAAACCGGAGACAATGCATCCTTGGTTCGCATGATGCCGTAGACTACCCAAGGCTGACGGCCGACTTCTGTGGTAAACCATCCCGCAAGCATGGCAATAAATCCGGAAGGTCCCATAATCAGGGCAAATCGGTGCAATGCACGGGACTCATAAAAGCGACCACGGGTACGTGCCCACGCTCCCCATAACGCCAGTAACAGCATCAATACGCCGAGTCCGACCATAATCCGGAAGCTCCAGAACACCACCAGCGAATTCGGCCGGTCTTCAGGCGCAAAGTCTTTAAGTCCTGTAACCTTTCCATCCATCGAGTGGGTTAGAATCAAGCTACCCAAGTTGGGAATTGCGACTGCATATTTGGTTTCTTCGGCCTCCATATCTGGAATACCAAAGAGATATAAGGGCATGCCTTCGTCATGATTGGTTTCCCAGTGCCCTTCCATGGCTGCAAGTTTGGCTGGCTGATGTTCAAGGGTATTAATACCGTGCATATCACCGACGATGACCTGTAAGGGCGCGAGTACCAGAAGCAGCCACATCGCCATGGAAAATGAAGTCTTGACCAGTGCATCACGACGGCCTTTGATGAGGTGCCATGCGGCTGTAGCAGCGACCAGTAAGGCGGAAACCAGAAAGGCAGCCATGGCCATATGGGCCAGACGATAAGGGAAAGATGGGTTAAACACGATAGCAAGCCAGTCTTGCGGAACAATCAGGCCATTTTCAATCGCAAAGCCTTGTGGGGTCTGCATCCAGCTATTGGACGATAGAATCCAGAACATGGAAATACAGGTGCCTATCGCAACCATCAAGGTCGAGAAAAAGTGCGCCTTTGGTCCCACTCGCCCCCAGCCAAATAACATGATGCCCAGAAAGCCCGCTTCCAGAAAGAAAGCGGTGAGTACTTCATAGGCCAATAAAGGTCCAGTCACGCTGCCTGCCACCCGGGAAAACTCACTCCAGTTGGTTCCAAACTGGTAGCTCATGACCACACCAGAGACGACACCCATCCCGAATGCCACAGCGAAAATTTTCACCCAGAATTTGAATAGATCCTGAAAAATCGGATTTTGGGTTTTGAGCCAGCGCCATTCCAGAATGGCCAGAAAGCTGGCCAAGCCAATAGAAATTGCCGGAAAAATGATATGAAAAGATACAGTAAAGGCGAACTGTATTCGTGCTAACTCTAATGCAGTTAAACCCAGAGTCATAAGCTTCACCTATGCATTGTTATTTGGCATCTTTGCCCTTCAATTTTTAAGTCATGAATTTTTCTAGTGACATGGCTAGCTTAGGCGTGGCTGTTATAAAAAGTATGTAGTCTTTTGTTGATTATTTTTTAATCAGGTTAAACTATGTAACTCTTGCTGATAAAGAAAATATTACTCTGAATAATTTTTAAAACTCTCCTCTTGAGCTTTAGATAAAACAGGCGTAAATTAGGCCTAAATTTAGTTACCCAGGTTAACTAACCATATGTTTTCCGAATCTCCCCGACTTCGTACGCTGTTATTACGCTGCGCACGACTGATGAGCGATGAGATCAATACGATCTTGTTGTCATCTCAATTAAATTATTCCTTATGGCAGGTGTTATACGTCATCCAGTCAAAGCAACAATGCACGCTGGCAGATATTTCCAGTTATCTCAATGTATCCAAGCCCGGTATTACTAAGCGGATTCAGCAACTGGTTGAACTCGATCTGATTGCCCAACTCGAAACTGAAGACAAACGTCAAAAGCTGTTCAAGTTGAGTGAGCAAGGAATTGAGACCTTTGCGATGTGTTCCAAACAGATCGATGCATTTGAAGATCAGTTGCTTGAGCACATTGCATCAGATGATCTTGAAGGCAGTAAAAATACCTTGATGCAACTCATTCAGCAGTTATATCCCTCATCTCAGGACAGACCTCAATGAGCCAAGAACAAGAAGCGCCTTTATGGACGCCCAATTTTATCCTGATCAGTCTGGTGAATTTCCAGCTGGTTCTGGTGTTCTACTTACTGGTGATTGTGATTGTCGGCTACTCAGTGGCTGAGCTAGGGGCTTCGACTGCACAAGCCGGTCTGGTATCAGGTCTGTTTATTGTCGGCACCCTATTCGGACGATTATTGATCGGAAAATTACTGAATCGGCTGGGTTTGAAAAATACGCTTGTCATTGGCCTGACTGGCTTTCTGCTCTTTTCCGGACTGTATATGATTCCGGCCAAGCTGGAAGTTTTATTGGGTATCCGCCTAATACACGGTTTTATGATGGGTATGGCTTCTACTGTACTGGGTACAGTGATTGCACAGACCATTCCTGCCACACGGCGTGGTGAAGGAATTGGATATTTCAGCATGAGCAGCACCCTTGGCACAGCGATTGGTCCCTTTGCCGGAATCTGGCTGATGACAAATTTTAATTATCAGGTAATTTTCATCTTTACCAGTATTGTTGCGCTCAGCTGCCTGATCTGTGGGCTATTTATCCAGCCACCACGCCTTAAAGCAAGTCATTCGTCAGCAGTCTCTACTCCGCAAAGCACCAGCAAACTGGCTCAGTATATTGAACCGAATGCGCTACCGATTGCACTGATTGTACTGCTGGTGGCTACTTCTTATTCAGGCATATTGTCGTTTATTCACTTTTATGCCAAAGACATTAATCTGGTCGAAGCAGCATCATTCTTTTTCTTAATGTATGCCTTTGCCATTTTGCTGTCGCGTCCTTTTACTGGCCCCTTAATGGACCGTAAAGGTGAAAATATCATTATCTATCCTGCCATTGTGATTATGGCACTGGGAATATTGCTACTCAGTCAGGCGCAAAACTCTGTGATGTTACTCACTAGTGCAGCGTTACTCGGTTTTGGTTTTGGGAATATCCAGTCAGTGTGTCAAACCATTGCGGTGAAAAGTACGACATTACAGCGTATGGGACTCGCAACCTCAACCTTCTTTATTGCCCTGGATGCCGGTCTTGGTTTTGGCCCGTATTTCCTGGGTATGCTGCTGGACCAAATTGGTTATCGCCAGCTTTATCTGTTCTCGGCGCTGCTCACCCTGAGCTGTCTGGTCTGGTATTACCTTCTGCATGGCCGGAAAGCAGGAAAAATACAGCCTTCTCATTAAACGCTTTTAAAAGCGCCGGCTAAACCGGCGCCGGTATTCCAACGGCGTCAGACCGGTTTTTTTATGAAATAAACGGCGGAATGAACTTGGGTCCTGATAGCCGACATTTTGCATGATCACATCCACAGCTTGATCGGTTTCTTCCAGTCGTTTACGGGCGGCTTCAATCCGGATTGCTTGTAAATACTGATTGGGCGGTATGTCTAAGGCTTGTTTAAAGCGTCGAATCAGGGTTCGGCCGGTCACATTAAACTGTTCCGCCAGCTCGTTCAAACTAAAATCTTCATGAAAATGTTGCTCTAGCCAGTTCTGGACTTTTTGTACCAGTTCATCATGGTGCGGCTGGCCAATATTCAGCAATGAATAAGACAACTGGCTCTCACGGCGGTAATCAATTACAAAAGATTTAGCCGATTGCATGGCCACCTCAAAGCCATACAAGCGCTCAATCAGATGCAAACCCAAGTCAAACCAGGCCAGGCCTCCACCCGCACAATAGATATTCTGATCCCGGCTAATCATCAGATCGGCATTCAGTTTCACCTTTGGATAGCGTGAACGGAACATTTCCTGAAAACCCCAATGCGTTGTTGCAACTCGGTCATCTAAAATGCCTGCTTCTGCAAGAAAAAAATTCCCGGTACAGTTTCCTGCAATTAAAGTCAAATCTGCATGTGCAGATTGTAAAAAATGAATCAGTTCTGGATTCTGTTGCAATACATCCTGAATTGGTGCAGCGATGGTCGGTACCACCAGAATATCTGCAGTTTGAATCTCTTGATAAGAAAAATGTGCCTGCAACTGCAGCCCATTGATACACCGAATCGGATGTCCATCTGGACTGGCAATACTCACCTTAAATAGGCGTTGTACATCCTGCTGCTGGATCCGGTTCCAGCTTACGCCCGCCATGGCAAATAAATCGACCACACCCGTAATGGCCGAAGCCAGAGCGCCATCAAAGCCTAAAATCACCACATCTTGCATATTTTTCTATTTGTCATTTTTCACCCGATTCATGTCATTATTGACAATCCTCCTCAATAAAAGCAACTGCTAGTCTTGATGCTATCTCAAGGATTGCACATTTAGGATAGTACCGTGACCCAACTGATTAATGATAAAGATCTGTATTTCCAGCTTTATGACGTATTCAAACTTGAAGCGCTGACTAAACTGCAACGCTATCAGGATCATGACAAAAATACTTTCGACAGTATTCTGGAAACGGCAAAAGGTATCGCGACTGATTATTTTGCACCGCATAATGCCAAAGCTGATCAGCATGAACCGAACTTTGATGGCAAACAGGTCAAAACCATTGATGAAGTGAAGACAGCCTGGCAACAGTTTGCCGATGCCGGCCTGCTTTGCGCCCAGCATAATTATGCAGATGGTGGCATGCAACTGCCCACTTTGGTGAATATGGCTTGTAATGCGTATTTCATGTCGGCCAATCCGTCCACCGTGGCTTATTCTTTTCTAACAGCCGCTGCGGCGAACCTGATACAGGCTTTTGCTTCCCCAGAACAAAAGCAAATATTCCTACCGCATATGCTGAGTGGCCGCTTTGCCGGCACCATGGCCATGACCGAGCCGAATGTAGGTTCCTCTTTGGGCGATCTGACCACTAAAGCCATTCCTCAAGCAGATGGAATTTATAAAATTAAAGGCCAGAAAATGTTTATTTCGGGGGGCGATCAGGACATTAGCGAAAATATTGTGCATCTGGTCTTGGCGCGGATTCATGATGCACCACAAGGCGTAAAAGGAATTTCCCTGTTTATCGTACCAAAATTCAAAACTCATGAAGATGGTTCACTCGGTGAAGCCAATGATGTACAGCTGGCTGGCTTACTGCACAAAATGGGCTATCGAGGTACCACATCCACAGTTTTAAGCTTTGGAGAAAATGATAATTGCTTAGGCTATTTAATTGGTGAACCCGGTCATGGCTTAAAATACATGTTCAAGATGATGAATGAAGCACGTGTGGGTGTCGGTCTGGGCGCAGCCATGATTGGTTATCGTGGCTATCTGGAATCTCTGGATTATGCTAAAAACCGTCCGCAAGGCCGGCCAGTTCATGAAAAAACACCTGACTCGAAACCAGTGAATATCATTGAACATACAGATGTCAAACGTATGCTGCTGGCGCAAAAGTCGTATGTAGAAGGTTCGCTGGCACTTTGCTTATTTGCCGCCCGATTAATTGATGAACATCAGGCAGCTCAAGATGAAGATAGTGCAATTCTGCTTGATCTCATAACCCCGGTGGTCAAATCTTTCCCTTCTGCCTATGGTCCGAAAGCCAATGATCTGGCCATTCAGGTCTTGGGCGGCGCGGGTTATACCCGTGAATATCCGGTGGAGCAATGTTATCGTGATAACCGTTTAAATCCGATTCATGAAGGAACTTACGGCATTCAATCTCTGGATCTGCTGGGACGTAAACTCTGGCAGCATAATGGCAAAGGGCTCAATCTGCTCATGCAGCGCATCCAGAAGACCTTGTCAGAAATTCATGAACCTAAGCTAGTGGAACTCGCAGATATCTTTAAACAGCACCTTGCCACTGTGCAAAAGACTACACAGATTTTAGGCCAGGCCTTGCATCAAGGCAAAGTCAGTGAAGCTTTGGCCAATTCAGGACTGTATCTGGATATGATGGGAAAAACCATCCTATCCTGGCTATGGCTGGAAATGGCGAATCAAGCTCAACTCAAGTTTGGCACATCTTTGCAGACAGAAGATCAGACTTTTCTGGCAGGGAAAATTCAGGCAACTCAATATTTTATTCGCTGGGAACTCCCTGAAATTGAACATCACGCCAAATTACTGATGAATCTGGATGATACTTGCCTCAATATGCAAGCTGACTGGTTCTAGACAGAATTCATCAAAAAATGCGCCTTTATCGGCGCATTTTTATTTTGTAATTCATTAAGCTGTAGAGTTATTTACACCAAATTTTTTAAATAGCTTGGCACGCTTGGAAGGCAAGATATTGGCCTTGCTTAAATCGCCCTGATAGTGCTGATATACCCGCTGATCCATGATTTTGTACCATAAAGGTGGAATCAAGGCTGGAATTAACATGGTTGCATAACCGCTCGGTAATTCTGGCGCTTCATCAAAATGCCGTAACGCCTGAAATGGCCGGCCTGGAAAGGCATGATGGTCAGAATGGCGCTGTAACTGGTACAAAAACAGATTAGTCACGATATTGTTGTTGTTCCAGCTATGTTCCGGCAAGGTTCGCTCATAACTGCCATCCGCTTTCTGTCCGCGTTTTAGTCCGTAGTGCTCGATATAATTCACAATCTCAAACAAGCTAACGCCATAAAATGCCTGTGTCAGTGTATAAGGAATAATTTTCTTGCCATACGCCTTTAGCATCAAGGCATGATAGCCGGCACTCATGGCCCAACCATGAAACAGCTCATTTTCCTGATTAAAGAATTTCAGTCCCTTACGCTCGAGCCGTCTTTTTTCAATCTGGATTGCAGATTTTAATCCGCCTATTACGGTACGTGGCCAGAAACGGTAAAAAGATTCACCCATTTTTGAAGATGCCGGATCTTCTGGTGTCGCCACCCGTTTATGGTGTCCATAAGGATGTTCGATTCGGAAATGGTTATAGCCCAAAGGCATCAGGCTGGCATGAGACCAGTAATGGTCTTTTTTCTGTGGACGATGGCTGAGTTCATGTGCGGTATTCACCCCCACACCATTAATCGCACCCATAGAAACTCCCAGCAATACCTGATCTAGCAAAGACATATTTGGGCGACTTACGACATAGCCAGCAAAGGCATTGGCTGCCATTTGTAAGGGAATAAATGTTTTTACAATGCGGTCATAATAAGGATCGTTAACCAGTGCCTTGATCTGCTCATCATTTGGGTTATTGGCATCATCGCCAATCAGAGCATCCAATGTCGGAATGATGACATGCAATAATAAAGGCCCGCCCATCGCAAAGACTTTTTGAGTGGCTTTAGGACCAAAATGATAACCGGCCAGAATTCCCATTCCGATCACAGGCAGACCTGGGCTGAGCAACCAGCCAAAACGTTTTTTATCCAGCTTTACACCTTTTAGTGCCGACGCTTCCTGCGTAAACTGCGCTTTCTGGATTTGTGCAGGGGCATTCATTGCGACCTTCCTTTTTTATGTTACTCTGCACTTATAGTTGAATATTTCAGCAGCCGCGAACAGTATTCAACGTCCAGAAAAGCTATGTCAGCGTCTTTGGCACATGCTGCCAAATTCTGGCCTAAAATCACAAAGTTAAAAAATTTATAGTCAATTAAATGAAATAAAACAGAAGAATAGAGTTAGGCATGGATGCTTTAAGTAAAATTTTTGATGATATTCATCTGGAAAAATCGGAATATCTTTATCTGAATGTATTTCATCCGGGCGGCTTTGACTATCAACATGAACCCTTTATGCTGGCCTATATCCTGTTACAAGGACAGGCGCAATTAAAGTTCATGAATGGTGATCGACTGGAGCTGCAACAAGGTGATCTGGTGCTATTACCCGCAGGTTCCTCCCATCATGTTTCCTGCCCAGACAATGCCGATTTTTCTGAGCACCATGCGATTAATCCTTATTTTCAGAGCAATGCACAGCAATGTGTTGATCTCAATCGGGAAAATTCGGCGGATTATAGTTTCATACTGGCTATTCGTTCTAGCTTGGATATCCAGATGGCCAAACCTCTTTTGAGTGCATTACCTAAATACCTGCATATTCAACATATTCTGGGTGATACGGCGCCAGAATGGTTACAGGTTGGCTTGCAGTTTCTGGCACTGGAAACCCAGCAGCTTCGTCCCGGACGTGACAAGATTCTGGATCATCTGGTCAGTATTTTACTGATTGAATGCGTACGTGATTATATTTTAAACCTGGAAAATGCCTCGAGCTGGCTAAATGCGCTCTCGCATCCGGAACTATCCAATGCACTGGCAGCGATTCATGGCAAACCTGAACAATTCTGGACTGTAGAAAGTCTGGCCGAACAATGTCATATGTCACGTTCCAAATTCGCCCAGTTATTTACCCAGATTGTCGGTGAACCGCCCCTTGCCTATCTGCAACAGCACCGCCTGCGTCTGGCAGCGCAATATTTGAGAAATAGTGGATTTGGTATCCAGCAGATCGCTTATCTGGTTGGTTATTCATCCGAGACGGCGTTTAGTCAAAGTTTTAAAAAACAGTTTGAACAGACGCCGACCCAATACCGGCTGAATTGTCAGAAGAACCAGTCTTTATTACCAGACTAAAATTACTGGACTAATGCCAATACTGCTGTGACCGGATCTTCGCTATTGCCAGAAAGTAGCTGCTTGTGCATGGTGATATGCTGCATAACCTGAATCTGCGCTGCTTCAATATCCATCAGTTTTTCAATTTCAGCTGCCAGATTTTCAGGTGTAGCAGCGGATTGGATGAGTTCTTGAATCACTTTTTTGCCAGCAATTATATTTGGTAATGAAAAATATGGGATTTTTACCAGTAATTTGGCAATTCGATAGGTCAGCCAGTGCAATTTATAAAAAGTCACCATCGGACGGTGCAGCAACATCGCTTCAAGCGTTGCAGTTCCAGACGCCAGTGCAATAATATTGGATGCATTCATGACCTGACGGCCAATTTTGGATTCAGCGCTGGTATTTTCCATCAAGCGAATTTGGGTTTTTAAGCTCTCAGGATAAGTGGCCAGTAAACTTTCGATTTGCTGCTTGCGTGCATCATTAATCGCAGGAATCAGAAAGGTATAATCCGGATATTTGTGATGCAGAATATTAGCTGCATCCAGAACCAAAGGTCCCAAACGCTCAATCTCGCCACGGCGGCTTCCCGGTAATAATGCAATATATTTCTGATCTGGGTCTAGGCCTAATTCTGTCTGAGCCTCCAGAATTGGATTTTCAAGCGGCAATTGGCTAGCGAGCGGATGTCCGACAAAAGCTGCAGGAACATCCCATTTTTTAAAGAACGCTTTTTCAAATGGAAACAGGCACAGCACCAGATCAATACTGGCTTTAATGCCATGTATACGGCCTTGACGCCATGCCCAGACCGAAGGACTGACGTATTGCACGGTTTTAATCGGTAACTGTTTTTGTTTAATGGTTTTTGACAAACGCAGGTTAAAATCAGGCGCATCAATCCCGATAAAAATATCGACCGGATCTTTAGTCCAGGTTTCCACCAGACCATCCCGCACAGCAAACAGTTTTTTAATATCTTTTAAAACTTCGACAATGCCCATCACCGACAGAATATCCATCGGATAATAGCTTTTAAAACCTTCCGCGATCATTTGTGGACCACCGATACCTTCAAATTCAGCATCAATGCCTTGCTCACGAAAACGGCGAATCAATTTTGCGCCAAGCGTATCTCCAGAGACTTCACCGACCACGATTCCAATTTTAAGCTTTCGATTTAGCAAGTGGGTTTCCTCTCAGATCCGCATGGAAATTTATTGAATCGGGATTCTAACATAATCCTGTAACTATTCCGGAAGAAGCTTAAGCATCTTCTCATTTTAAGAAACTCACCATTTAGAATAACTTAGTCAATAAGGGAGCTTGCATAACAAGAATTAAATCGACATTTACAGGTACATTCAATTAGACAGAAATGGGGCAAATCGGACAGTTAAAATCAATCATTATATTCGCACTTTATACATAACCCAGTGAATAAACATGAAAGATCACCTAATATTCTTCACCTAGCTTTATCTTTTTTATGCATAAGTAAATCAATAATCAAGACAACGACTTATACCCAAAAGTCATAAGATATGCTCGTTTTTTGATTTTGGCATATATGCATGTTTGGTCCGATTGAATTTATTTTAGCAGGCGTTCTGGTAGGTTTTTGTGTAGGTGTCACCGGTGTCGGTGGCGGTTCATTAATGACGCCAATTCTTATCAGTTTATTCCGGATTGAACCGCATATCGCGATTGGTACTGACCTGCTCTATGCCGCGATTTCTAAATTCTGTGGCTCGTTTGTGCATGCCAAGAAAATGAATATTGTCTGGCCGATTGTGATCTGGCTGGCCGTTGGCAGTATTCCCGCATCTTTTGCAACGCATTGGGTACTCGAGAACTATCTGAGCCAATCGACGCATTACAAAGCCGTCCTGACCATGGTCTTGGGCTTTATGCTGACTATTACCGGCTTATCCATTCTGTTTCGCACCCAGATCGAAAATCTTTTTAATAAATACAGAAAACAAGAACTACCGGATATGACGCAGGATCTGGAAAAAGTGAAGCTGCAAGCCAAAGAAAAGCGCGTTGCTATCATCATCATGGGCATTATCTTGGGCATATTTGTCACGCTATCTTCAGTGGGTGCCGGTGCATTTGGTATCATGGCACTTGTAGTGATGTTCCCGAATCTGCCGATGATTCGTATTATTGGCTCTGACGTGGTGCACGCGGTATTACTGACACTGGTCGCAGGGCTGGGTCATATGTCTTCAGGCAACGTCGATTTCATGCTGCTCATGTGGTTATTGGTGGGGTCTATTCCGGCGATTATTGTCGGCACTTTACTCAGCTCACGTATGCCGGAAAAACTGATCCGCAAAATTTTAGGTATTACCCTATTTGCGCTGGGCGTGAATTTCATGATTAATCCTGTGAAATCAAAACCGGCTCAACCTGCTGAAACAGCAATGATAATTGTGAATCAAAATTCCCCGTCCGTTTAAGTTAACTATCCGATTCATCACTTTTTTTTCAAAGAAGTATTCATCTTTTTTATAACAAAGTGACGCATCATTCATGTTATATTCGGGCTATTAAACAACCTTTTGTATGATCGAACCAGTGACGGCAATGAATACACAACAGTCAAATCCTATTTCAGCATCAGATATTGATGACGTGAATATCCACAGCATGATTCCTCTTGTAACCCCTGCTGAGCTTAAAGCAGAGTTACCGTTGACTGAAACTGCTTATCAAACCGTACTGCATGGTCGTGAAACGATTCGTAAAATTCTGGATGGTGAAGACAAACGCCTGTTCGTTGTAATTGGCCCTTGTTCTATCCATGATCCGGCGGCGGCGCATGAATATGCTGAACGCTTAAAAGTACTGAGCGAAAAAGTTAAAGACAGCTTATACATCGTGATGCGGGTTTATTTTGAAAAACCACGGACTACCGTAGGCTGGAAAGGCCTGATCAATGACCCAGACATGAATGATTCATTCAATATTGAAAAAGGTCTGCGTATCGGTCGCAAGCTATTACTTGAACTGAATGAAATGGGCTTGCCATGTGCCACTGAAGCACTTGATCCAAACTCGCCACAGTATTACCAAGACCTGATTTCATGGTCAGCAATTGGTGCACGTACCACAGAAAGCCAGACCCATCGTGAAATGTCTTCTGGTCTTTCTTCACCAGTCGGCTTTAAAAATGGTACTGATGGCGGTTTAACGGTCGCGACCAATGCGATGCAATCTGTGAAACATGGTCACAGCTTCCTCGGTCTGAATGATCAAGGCCAGGTGGCTGTGATTCGCACTTCAGGCAATCCTTATGCTCACGTGGTACTGCGTGGCGGTAATGGCAAGCCGAACTACGATGCAGGCTCGGTTGCCGATGCAGAAGCTGCTCTAGCCAAGGCCAAAGTCAGCACCAAGATCATGATTGATGCCAGCCACGCCAACTCTAACAAAGACCCGTACCTGCAACCACTTGTACTTAAAAACATTTCCGAACAAATTCTTGATGGAAACAAGTCAATTGTTGGTATTATGGTAGAAAGTCATCTTAAGGGTGGTCGTCAGGACATTCCGGCGAACCTGAATGATATGGAATACGGTCAATCCGTTACGGATGGCTGTATCGACTGGGAAACGACTGAAAAAGTTTTACTCGACATGCATGAGGCATTGAAAGACATTTTACCTAATCGTTAAATGATCTGACCAACGCCATCGCCAAGATGGCGTTTGCATTTCTAGAACAAGGAAAATTTATCTGATGAATGATATTGAAACGGCATTAAGCCAGATTGAGAATTTTCAGTTCATACACGAACATCTGTTTAGCTCCGGTCAACCGACCACTACCCAATTACAGCTGATGAAAGAATACGGTGTATCTACAGTCATCAATGTGGCGCTGACCGATAGCGAACAGTATCTGCCGCATGAAGATAAAATTTGCCTTGAGCTGGGACTGAACTATATTCAGGTTCCGATTTCCTGGGAAACCCCATCAGACAATCAATGCCTGCTGGTACTGGATCTGATCGATCATCTGGTAAAAGAGCAAATGGTCTGGGTACATTGTTCGCAAAACTACCATGTCAGTTGTCTGATGTATTTATATCGTCAGTACTATATGGATATCGATATGCCTACAGCACAAGAACACTTGCATCAGATCTGGGAACCAAATGAAACCTGGACCGGTTTAATGCATGCGGTTGCCCTACAGCTACAAGGTCGTAAAGCAACGCAGGAACTGGAACTTTCCCTGATTAATCCAAATTATTTTGCCTGATTTTATTTACTATGGCTCAATAACACGGTTGCCATCGACATAATGCCTTCCTGACGACCGGTAAAACCTAACTGTTCAGTGGTGGTGGCTTTAATACTGATTTGAGTCACATCAATATCCAAGACATCTGCAATACTTTGACGCATGGCCAAATTGTGTTTCGCCAGTTTTGGACGTTCACAGGCCACGGTAATATCGGCATTATTCAGGTGATAACCACGATCCAGGATTAGCTGATAAACATGCTTGAGTAATACCCGACTATCTGCACCTTTAAACTCAGGATCTGTATCTGGGAAATGCTGGCCAATATCTCCGAGCGCCAAAGCACCCAACAAAGCATCACAGAGTGCATGCAGCACTACATCACCATCCGAATGTGCTTTCAGACCGTGAGTATGCGGAATTTGAATGCCTGCCAGAGTGACAAAATCACCTTCTTCAAATGCATGCACATCCAGACCCTGGCCAATACGAATTTGTGCGATCACCTTATACATCCTTTAGAAATAGCCCATTGAAATCTTGTACACTTGCTTTCTATTTCGCTATAGTTAGACCAAGCGTAACACAGTGAAAGTATAAGCGATCATGCTACTGAAAACTGATATAAATATGTTGAAAATAATTGGCCTGATGCTCGGTCTGGGGACGATTTCTACGGGTAGCTCAGCGATCACAATGGATTGTAGCGATGACAGCAAAAAAACGGCTGCCATGAATAAAGTCTGCTCAGCATCGCTGGCTGAATCTCGTGAAAAACTCACAGACCAATACTTTACTGCTTTTCTGATTACTGATGCACCTGTGCGTTTATTACAAGATAGCCAACAACTATGGGCGACCCGCTTACAGCAATGCAAAACGCTAGACTGTTTTAAACAGCAGTTTGAATGGCGTTTAGATGATTTAAATGTCTATATTTCACTGAATCAAAGTCTGACCCAGCATTATATTAAGTTTGAACAGGGACAAATCGCCAAGCAGCCCGTGCATCTCAAGATTCATCAACTGACCAAAGACCGGATCAAGATTGAAGGCCTGGCATATCGTAATCCAAATAACCGGACCGAGAAGCAGACCGTTCCTTTTTTAGCCTATACCACGCCTGAGACAAAAAACCAGATCACCGATAATGAAAATGACTGCCGCTATGAGTTTAACTATAGTAAAGCCATTTTAGCGGTCAGTAGCCAGCAGAAAGGCTGTGAACCATTTACCGGTATTTATCGACTATATGATTGATTTAATTTAAAAATATTAAAATTTATTGTTATATAAAATGATATCTTTGATGTAAAAAATAGCCCGCAAGCGGGCTATCAATTTAAGCTGGATAGTATTGCGCAATTTCCTGACTAATCATCGCAGCCGTTGCAGCTGATAAAGTCCAGCCCAGATGACCATGTCCGGTATTGTAAAAGACCCGCTCATGTTTGCCACGGCGTACCACAGGCATCATATTTGGCATCATGGGGCGTAAGCCTGCCCACGGAACAACATGCTCAGTACACAGGTCAAAATTACGATTGGTCCAGTCAATTAAAGGTTGAATTCGGTCAGCACGAATATCCCGGTTATAGCCATTAAACTCGGCTGTTCCTGCAACACGCAAACGATCCTTGCCTAGGCGTGACAAGACAATTTTCGCACTTTCATCTAGCAGACTGACCCAAGGTGCGTTGTTCTGGCTCTGCTCATCATTCAGTTGCACGGTAATCGAGTAGCCTTTGACTGGATAGACATTGACTCGTTCACCAAGTATTTCAGCCAATTGATAGCTGCCAACCCCTGCACAGACCACAATGGCATCTGCATTAATCTCCAGAACATCCTCTGGAGAGGAATGGACATTTTCAGTACTAGGTTTGCATTTAACCCGAATATTCTGAGCCTGATGATCAACAACAAAAACATCTTGACCAAACTCAAATTTCACGCCTTTTTGCATACAGGCTTTGGCCAAACCGGTACTAAATTTATGAATATCCCCGGTGGCATCGCTCTGACAGTAAAATCCTGCATAATAATCGCCAGTTAATGCAGGTTCGATCTGCTTGATTTCTGCATTGGAAATGGCATTGCGCTCCAGACCACCGCTACACAACAGATCATTGACTTTGATCGCAACATCATAATCCGTTTTGTTATGATAAAAATGTAAAATGCCGCGTTTTTCTAAATTGAAATCAATATTTTCTGTTTCGGCAATTTCAAATAAGCGTGCTCTTGCCAGTAAAGCCAGCCGTACAGTCTCTCGGGTATTGGCTTCATAATGTTTGATATTGCCCAGAAATTCCATGAGCCAGCTGTATTTATGCACACTGAAAGAAGGATTGAGCAAAAGTGGTGCGGTTTTTTGTGACATCCATTTGATGCCTTTGAGTACCGTGGCTTTCTGGTTCCATACTTCGGCATTACAGGCAGAAAGCTGGCCGCCATTGGCAAAGGATGTTTCCATTGCCGGATAAAGATGCCGATCAACCACAGTCACTTGATAGCCTGATTGTGCCAGCTCATAAGCTGTGGTTACTCCGGTAATACCGGCCCCAATCACCACGACATGACGCATAGACACCTCCTTGATTATATTGATGTCTTTTCCCATCTGTCATGTGTACCTGAGAGCTTCGGTAGATACATTGCACATCAATGCGGCCACCTTCCCCTTCGGTGAGTGATTGAACACTTCTCTCCAGAGTTTTTATCCATTATCACAGTCCTTTTGCCTGAGAGTTTCCTGGGACCTTGCTCCTTCGGCGAATGCAGAAGCATTTCTCTCCTGCAATAATGTTTTATTATCATGAGCAATTTATATACCATTTTTAGGAGAAACACAGTTTTTATTTATGTTAATTCACGTGAATTTATCCATGATTCTTTTTTTTAATTAACAGTATACATGTGTGATAGAGGATATTGCCTAGATATTAAATTTTTAGATTTTGCTGCCGTAAGTAAAACGAGTAAGTTCTACCCTTTATAAAATTCCAGAACTTATTTAATTTTGGCGCTTAAATAAAATTTAACCTTTTTTTTGCTTAGGCTATTTTAATAATTCAAAATGTAGAGTTTTCCTTATCCATTTTAGAATTTTAGATAAGCCAAGAAAGCATCAGTACTAAGCTTACTGCTGCGACCACTGTTTGTACACTGATAATACTGGCCATTAACTCGCTATCGCCGCCATATACCCGGGTTAAAACATACGAAGCTGAGGCGGTAGGAAGTGCAAAGAACAAGACCAAAACCTGAGTAGTTAATGCATCAATCTGGAAAATTTTACACACTAAAAATGCAATCAGCGGCATTCCGAACACGCGGCCAAAGGTTATCAGGCTGAGTGGCAACACATCACGCTGAAAACCCTGAAACTGTAAGGCTGCTCCCACACACATCAAACCGAGCGGCAAACTGCACAGTGCAATCTGTTTAAGAAACTGCTCTGCTCCAGTCCAGAGTGACAAACCAGAAAGATTAAATAAACCACCCACAATACAGCCTAGAATTAATGGATTTTTAGACAAATCCAGGATGATTTTTTTCAGCTGCATATCGTGGCTACGGGTAAATGCCAGCACTGACAAGATATTCACCAAAGGAATACACAGCACCATGATCACAGCGAAAATAGTCATACCCTGCTGCTGAAATAAGGCGCTGACAGCAGCAAGGCCAATATAGGTATTAAAGCGCAGTAAACCTTGAACATAGACGCCGAAACGCGCATAGGAAATTCGGTAAATTTGGCGCAAGATATACAGCGCAATACTGACCACAGCCATGATGCTAAATACGACCAGTACTACATCCTGAATGACATTCATTTGAATCTTGGCAGTGGCCAGATTTAAAAACAGCATTACCGGAAACAATGCATAATAATTTAACTTTTCAGCGCCTCGCCAAAAATCATCACTCAACCATTGCCTACGCTTAAGCAGATAACCAAAGCTGATCAGTCCGATGAGGGGAAATAAAGAAGTTAAAATAATATGCAGCATGTGACATCCTGGTCTGTTTTCTGCCTAATCTTAAGCCGCTTAGACTGAACAGAAAACTTAGCATATTGATGAGCTTTTTCACCACTCAATTTAAGTAGCAAAAAGCTTGAATTTTCACCAACTAATCATATTGATCTGATGATTTTTTCTAAAATCAGTAAATGTAACGGAATCAAAGGTTCTCCGAGCTTTTGACCCAGTGGATATGCTTCAATCTTTTCAGTCAGCTGATAGCCATGGCGCTGATAATATGCCAACAGTTCAGTACGAACATTTAACACTGACATCTGAATCACTTTCTTTTTAAATATTTCGAAAATATGGGATTCGGCAAAGTCCAATAATTGCTTGCCATAACCCGAGTTTTGCTCAGCAGGTGCAACAGCAAAGCTTCCAATCTCTGCTACTTGCTGTCCTAAGCTCACGCCAATACAACCAAGAAGCTTATTATCAATTTCCAACACAAACAGCTGAAAATTTTCTAAATTGAGCAAGTCATATAACTGTTTTTCTTGAATACGATCACCCTGGATCATTCCTGCTTCAGTCGTCCATCCACCCGGAGTACGATAAGCTGTATTAATCAGCATAGTAAGTTGCTGAACATCAGCCTTGCTCGCCAATCGTATATTTTTATAGTGATTCATTTTATAAATAAAAAAAGTCAGACCGGAGTCTGACTTTAAAACAATTTCACTTTAAAGTTAAAGCAAATTATTTAGGTTCAATCGGTGCAAATGGCGCAACAACATCGGCATTTTGCGCACGGTGACGCATGAAGTGATCCATCAGCACAATCGCCAGCATCGCTTCAGCAATCGGGGTTGCACGCACACCTACGCAAGGATCATGACGACCTTTGGTCAACACATCAGTATCTTCACGATCAATATTGATGGTTTTACCTGGCGTGGTGATAGATGCAGTCGGTTTCAACGCAATCGCAACACGGATGTCTTGACCGCTAGAAATACCACCTAAAATACCGCCAGCATGATTGGCCAGGAAGCCTTCTGTGGTGAGTTCATCACGGCTTTCATGACCAAACTGTTCAGCGACACCAAAACCATCACCGATTTCGACACCTTTAACGGCATTAATCGACATCATGGCATGCGCAATGTCAGCATCTAGACGATCAAAGACTGGCTCGCCCCAACCCACTGGCACTTTAGACGCAATGATCTCGAGTTTAGCGCCACAACTGGTACCTTGCTCACGCAAAGACGTCACTAGCGCTTCAAAACGTGGTACTGCATCCACATCGCCACAGAAAAACGGATTGTTTGGAACTTCGTTCCAGTCCAGTTTCTCTGTTTTTTCGGTGCCGATCTGGGTTACATGACCACGAATCTCAATGCCAAATTTCTCAAAAAGGAATTTCTTGGCAATTGCACCCGCAGCAACACGCATTGCCGTTTCACGCGCACTTGAACGGCCTCCACCACGGTAATCACGGAAACCATACTTTTGGGTATAGGTATAGTCGGCATGACCCGGGCGGAAAGTTTGTGCGATATTGCCGTAGTCTTTCGATTTTTGATCCGTATTACGAATTAACAAACCAATTGAAGTACCGGTGGTTTTACCCTCAAACACACCGGAAATAATTTCTACTTCATCGGGTTCTTTACGCTGGGTTGCAAATTTCGATGTACCCGGCTTACGGCGGTCCAGATCCTTTTGCAAATCAGCTTCAGTCAGCTCAATGCCGGGTGGAACCCCATCGATGATGGCCATCAGGCCAACACCATGAGATTCACCACAAGTCGTTACACGGAACAGTTGCCCTATACTATTACCTGCCATGTCAAACGACTCCTTATGCAATAGACTGAATAAATAGATCACGGTAGGTACGGCATTGCTCTGCAGTCAATGCAAAGATACCCGTACCACCTTTCTGGAATTGTAACCAGTAGAAATCAACCGAATTAAAGTTTTGGCGCATCGCCCATTCTGAGTTACCCACTTCGATCACGATCAGGCCATTCTCAGTCAGATAATCTGCTGCTTGAGCCAGCATTTTACGCACCAGATCCAGACCGTCCTGACCTGCAGCAAGTGCAAGCTCAGGCTCATGATGGAATTCCTCAGGCAAATCAGCCATATCTTCCGCATCGACATACGGCGGATTAGATACGATTAAATCGTATTGGTTTTCAGCTGGAATTTTTTCAAACAGATCTGATTCAAGCAAAGCGATCTGATATTGCTTGTCATGATGCTCAGTATTGATTTGCGCAACTTCCAAGGCTTCTTTCGAAATATCAGTCGCATCTACTTCCGCTTCAGGGAAAGCATAAGCCAAGGCAATTGCGATACAGCCGGAACCGGTACACATATCTAGAATGCGTTGTGGTATCTTCGGATTCGGGTTTTCCGGCAAGTTATTAACCGCTTCACCCATTTGACCATGTTCACCCAGGAAATACGGGGCAAAACGGTTCTGAATCAGTTCAGCAATCGGTGAACGTGGAATCAGCACACGCTCATCGACATAGTAGGGTTTGCCGTCAAAGTAAGCCAGATTCAATAAATATGAAGTTGGAACTTTTTCATTAATACGGCGTTCCAGCAGACTTAAAAATTCGGCTTTTTCACTTGGCAATAATTTGGCATCTAGAATTTCAGCGTCCGCTTTCCATTCTAGTGACAGGGTTTGCAACACTAGCGCTGAACTTTCAGCAAAATAATCTTCTGTGCCTTGGCCCAAATGTGCATCGTATTGACGTAATGCTGTCACACCAAAACGAATAAAATCACGAATGGTGGTTAAATTTTCAGCGGCTTCCTGCATATGTTCAGGGCTAATAGTCGGTCGATCCACTTAAGGCGTCTCCAAGGTCATTTTTTTAAACGCCTTATGATACCTTGTTTTGCCTGCTTTTATAATGCTAAAAGCATGAAAAACACGAATTCTCTATGCCCACAAAAATTATAAAACTCCTGTTTTTGTGAGCGATTATTCAGATAAATGTTTACTTTATTTAGGGATGTTTCTGTTAAATGTCGATGCTAATACTATGATGATTTATCGGAACCCGGACGCATAAGAGCGGGATTGATAAAGATTGGCCTGATCCATGATCAAAGCCAGCATACATTGACCCTGTTGCTGCTTGGCATATTTTCCTGACATTCTAAAGTTACATTGCTGGGCCAGTTTACGCTCCCACAATACATGCTGACTGCGGATAACTGCAGTCTGATTCGGATTCAATTTAAGATAAGTTTTATAGTTTTTCTTCAAACGTTTATTATGAAATTTCAGCTCTTTTTCCAAGCATTTTTCAGCTTTGGGTGTATTACCATAACTAAAATTCATGCACTGTGTATATTCCTTAGAATACCCAACAGCAGCTTGTGTCTGAACCGAAGTACCCGCAAAAATTGCAACTAAAAACCATGCAAGACGCATAACTTCCCCTTGACCGAAACCGGTACAATCCCAATAAATGTTTAACAATCAATATTGTTTAAATTATCCACTGATATTAACGCAGTCCGGACAAAAATCCTATGCCTTTCTCGGAATGAAAGATTAAAACAGTTGCACAATTGAAAATTGGCCCATGACCCACATATAATCCGCATTCAATCTTCAAATGAGCCCAGATCTATGAGCTATAAGCACAATAATCTTATGGCGATGCGCCAGAATTACTGGAATGATCAAGCCTCCAGTCAGGTGCAGCAAGAAAAGGTATTTTTGCAGTCGACCTTAATGCAGCATGGCGTATTTACCGATGCGACACTGGAAGATGCCAAATATCTGTTTTTTGGCTTGCCTAGTATTGTGATTGTAAAAGGCTATGCTTTGGGCTTTATGCATGACAGCGTACAGCGCCTGATTCATCAACATATTCAAACAAATAAACAACAGTTACAACAACGATCTGAATTAAAAATCCAATTTCAAATGGCATAATGCCCTGTCTAAACTGATACAAACTGGTGAATAAATGAAAGCTTGCCTAGCTTTTACTATAAATTCAGCGGCTTAAACTTTTTTAATACGTGCAGAAACGCTACTATCCCTTACAATGATTTATTCTGCTTCATGCTGATGATGAAAGGATCGAGTTTACATGTCAGATCAGAACGATAAGCTTAAACAACTGAAAACCTCCTCTATGGATCGACGCTTATCGATCGCAAAGGCATCCTTGCTGGCAGGCACGCGTTGGGCGGCTTCTAGTGCAAGCTCCATGTTCTCAAGTGAAGAAGAAAAAGAAAAAAAACGTAAAAAAGCCATGAAAGAACAGGCCGATTATCTGGTAGCAGAAATTGGCAAGCTAAAAGGTTCTATCGTTAAAATTGGCCAGATGATGGCGCTGTACGGTGAGCATTTTCTGCCAGAAGAAGTCACTCAGGCTCTAAATACCCTGAACAATCAGACGGTGGCATTGGCATGGCCAGCCATCAAGACCCAGTTACAGCAACAACTCGGTTCAAAACTGGACGATCTCACCATTGATCATGAACCTTTGGGCACAGCTTCTTTGGCACAGGTACATCGCGCTACCCGAAAATCTGACGGCATGGAACTGGTGTTAAAAATTCAGTATCCGGGTGTGGCAGAAGCCATTGATTCGGATATGAGTCTGTTTAAAAACATGCTGAAATTGACCCGTATCGTGCCACAGACTCGCGAATTCGACCAATGGTTCGATGAAGTCCGTGAAATGATGCATCGTGAAGTAAATTATCAGATTGAAGCAGATACCACGCGTCGTTTTGCTGCCCGTTTAAAAGATGATCCTCGCTATATCGTCCCAACCATTATTAATGAATATTGCTCAGATCGTGTGCTGTGCATGACTTTTGAACGCGGTGTGCCGATCAACAGCCCAGTGATGTTGTCCTTACCCCAAGAACGCCGCAACCAGCTAGGTGAAGCCTCTCTAGAAATTGCAGTGCGTGAAATCTTCGAATGGGGCGAGATGCAAACCGATCCGAACTTTGGTAATTATCTGGTTCGTCTGGGCAATGGCGCAGATGTGCACGACAAGATCATTCTGCTCGACTTTGGCGCGATCCGTCAGTTTGACCAGCATCTGCTCAGTGTTGCGCGTAACCTGATTCAGGCAGGCTATCATCATGACTCGGATATGATGGTCAAGGCGATGACCGGCTATGAGTTTTTTGATTCGATTCCGCAAAGCATTAAACCAGATATGGCCAAAGTCTTTTTACTGGCCACCGAAGCGTTTAGCTCACCACTGAATAATCAAGAATTGCCAGCTGGCATCATGGATGAACATAATCGCTATGACTGGAAAAAAAGCCAGCTGCATAGCCGTGTGATGCAACAGGCGTCGAGATCAATGGCTTCACGTTATTTCAGTGTTCCACCTAAAGAATTTATGTTTATTAGTCGTAAATTTATCGGTGCCTATACTTTTATGACCGTGATTGATGCCAAAACCAATGTGCGTGCCATGATTAAACATCATCTTTCTTAAAATAAAACCTGCATCAAAAAGACCCGGATGATTTTGTCATTCGGGTCAATTTTTAGACATATTCGATTTTTTATATTTTTATCTTTCTTTTAATTTTCATTGATTTATTCATCCCTTCCTTCAATCCCCTAAACCTAAAAATTGTCAATTAATCTTGTCACCTACGACATAGTTTTATATCTGAGCACATGTCAGTATTAAAGAAATAACGTGACAACACCTTTAGGATAATCAGAATGAATAATATGGTGAATAAAGCCCAAGGATTTGGCTTGTCCATACTGACCAAAATCGCGGGCAGCGAAGTATTAGACCATTTAAAGCTGCGGAAATTTGTAGAAAAATCACTTTATCAAAGTTCAAAAGCAGGATTCAAAACCCTGGGGCAAACCCAGAAAATCCTGAAATCTAGCCAGAAGATTCAAAAACAACGTCTGCCCCATCAGTCCAAATCCTTATTTGATATGAATCTGACTGAAGAACAGCAAATGACCTGTAATGCCATGCAGCAATTTGCCCAAGAGGTGCTGTATCCCTTGGCGCATGATGCAGATCAGCATGAATTATTTCCCCATGAACTCTGGCAATACAGCACTGATTTAGGTCTGAATTTCTATGCCCTGCCTGAAGCATTGGGGGGCGTTGCATCAGAACAGGATATTGTCAGCAATATTTTAATCGCTCAACATTTGGCACAAGGAGATTTCAGCCTGACCGCTGGCTTACTTTCGACTTTTAGTGTCATTAACGCCATTACCCGCTGGGGCTCAGAGCAAATTCAGTCAGAATATCTGGGCGCTTTCGCAGAGAATCCTGAGTTAAAGGCCACCTTTGCAGTGCAGGAAGAAACAGCAGCGTTTAACCCGGAGCAACTTAGAACCAAGGCTGTTGCACATCAGGGACATTATCTGATTCGGGGTCAAAAGACCTTAGTGCTCTTCGGAGAAAGTGCCGATCTCTATCTGGTCAGTGCTGATCTAAACGGAAAAGCTGAGGTCTTTGTGGTGCAACGCGACATTACGGTTACTGCAAAAAAATCGCCGGCTATGGGATTAAAAGCTACTCAAACCGTTACGCTCAAATTTGAAGATACTCCGGCACATCGTCTGGGTGATGAAGATTTTGATTATCGTGCATTCGTAGATTTGGGCAATCTGATGTGGTGTGCGATGGCAGTGGGCGCCTGTGAAGCAGTCAAAAAATACTGTGTGCAATATGCCAATGAACGTATTGCCTTTGGTGAACCGATTTCCCATCGTCAGGGTGTCGCCTTTATGATTGCCGATATGGCCATTGAAATTGACGCGATGCAAATGCTGATCCTGAATGCCGCCAGCCTGGCTGAATCTGGTCAAGCTTTTCATCGTGAGGCTTATTTGGCACGTCTACTCTGTGCAGAAAAATCCATGAAAATCGGCACCGATGGTGTACAAATTTTGGGTGGTCATGGTTTTACCAAAGAACATCCGGTAGAACGCTGGTATAGAGACCTGAGAGCCACTGCCATTCTCCATTCTGGCTTGCATGCCTGATCACAACATAAAGAAGAACAATAATGAATCTACAAACTCCAAAAAAATTTAAGCTTTTGATTGATCAAGCACATGAAGTTGCCCTCAATGTTTTGCGCCCTATTTCACGTAAATATGACAAGGCTGAACATGCTTATCCGATAGAGCTAGACATGCTCGCTTCTGTTGTCGATGGCATGAACCAAGGTAGTGAAGGCATGAATGCTGGTGCAGCAGTCAATAAACGTGGCGATGCAGATACGACTAATAAAAATGGCATTAATATGTCTACCGCCCTGAGTATTATTGAAATGTGTTATGGCGATACTGGCTTATTACTCTCGATGCCACGCCAAGGATTAGGAAATTCAGCCATTGCAGCTGTTGCCAACGAGGAGCAATTGCACCGTTTTCATGGAACTTGGGCAGCCATGGCGATTACCGAGCCAGGTTGTGGTTCAGATTCCGCTGCGATTCGTACCACTGCGACCAAAGACGGTGATGACTATATTCTGAATGGCGAGAAAATTTTTGTAACATCCGGAGAACGTGCTGATGCAGTAGTCGTTTGGGCAACTTTGGATAAAAAACTGGGACGATCAGCCATTAAATCATTTGTGGTGACTAAAGGTACTCCAGGAATGAAGGTTGAACGACTGGAACATAAATTAGGGATTAAATCATCCGATACTGCCACGATTAGCTTTATCAACTGTCGAGTACCTGCAGCAAACTTGCTCGGTCATGCAGAAATCGATGTTGCTAAAGGCTTTGCTGGCGTGATGGAAACCTTTGATAATACTCGCCCGCTGGTTGCAGCCATGGCGATTGGTTGTGCGAAAGCCTCGCTGGAACGCATCAAGGAGATTTTTAAGGATCAGCTGGACTCCACTTATGCCACACCGTATTTACAAAGCTCTAATATCGCAGCACAAATCTATCGTATGGAAGCTGAATGGGAAGCAGCACGCTTACTGATGCTGAAAGCTGCCTGGATGGCCGATAATCGCAAACCCAATTCACGTGAAGCCTCTATTGCCAAAGCCAAGGCCGGTCGGATCGGTAATGAAATCACCTTAAAATGTGTCGAACTGGCAGCAGCCATTGGTTATAACGAAACTGAACTTTTGGAAAAATGGGCGCGTGATTCCAAGATTTTGGATATCTTTGAAGGCACCCAGCAAATTCAGCAACTCATTATTGCCCGTCGGGAGTTGGGAAAATCATCAAGCGAATTAAAATAGTGATTGCTCATCAAATAGTGAATTAAACTTATCTAAATTGAATAAACGATGGCTTTTTTAAGGATTTAAGGTTATAAAAATTCATCGTTTTTTCAAAATAAAATCAGTTCTATATGTACTCTATTCGTCCTATTCAGCCTGAAGATAATGCCCAAATTGCAAGCATTATTCGTCGTGTTTCCCAAGAGTTTGGGCTGGCAGCAGAATCTGGTTTCGCAGTAGGCGATTCTATTCTAGATGAACTGTATCAAGTTTATCAGCAACCGAAATCAGCTTACTGGGTTGTTGTGGATCAACAAAATAAAATTTACGGTGGTGGTGGAGTTGCGCCATTAAAAGGTGATGCAACTATTTTAGAAATTCAGAAAATGTACTTTTTACCTGAAATTCGTCAGCAAGGTTTTGCCAAGAAAATTTTAGAATTATCCTGTGAATTTGCACAGACTCATCAGATTAATTCAGTCTATCTAGAAACAACTAAAGCGCTTTGGCAAGCGGTGAAACTCTATGAAAAATTAGGTTTTCAGCATCTTGATTATCCTGAAGGCAATACCGGACATAGTGATGCCTGTGAAATCTGGATGCTAAAGACCCTTTCAATTTAGAGATTTTTTAGTAGATAGATAAAATTTGTATAGTAATAAAGTGCTTTCATCAGCAGCAAGCTTGACTCTTGTATATAGGCTGCCTAACATCGAAATACGTTTATTCAGGCATGGAATCCACAGTTTGTTTTTTTCTTATTTATTCAATCCAATTAAATCTAAACGTTCACTATTTCATTCTCATTCTTTTAAATTTTCCTCTATTTTATTGAGCACTTTTCTTTTTGCGGGTTGCTCATCCTTGGGCGGAGGCTCGGTAGAAAAACGCGCAGCTAAGCTGTCTAAAGGCATTCAAACTGCTTATTCCACCCCATCCAGTACAGCTAATCGTGTTTCACCTTTAATTGTTCAACATGCACAAAATCAGGGTGTAGATCCACTTCTAGTGGCGGCTGTGATTCGTCAGGAATCTACTTATCGTAGCCAAGCAACTTCGCCAGCAGGTGCGGTAGGCTTGATGCAAGTGATTCCGAGATATTGGCAACAAACTTGTCCAGGTGATTTATACAATGAAAGCAGTAATATCCAATGTGGTACATATATTCTTTCTAAATATAATCAATCATCCGGTGACTGGAAGAAAGCGCTTGCCTATTATAATGTAGGTCCATCGGGTTATGAAAATAATCGTAAAATGCGTAAACAAGGTAAACGTTATGCCAAACAAGTAAAACAGCATAAAAAAATGCTGAAAGACTCTCTATAATTACTGATTTAAGCTAATTAAATTAATAATGCTTAGGCTATTTTATGTAAAGCTTTGATAATTAGTAGTTATTAAATAATACCTATTGAAATTTCTGCTATGAAAACATATTTAGAAAATATTAACTACAGTTGTGATATGCGTGTTCGGTAAAAATACCCTGCCATAAAAAACCAGCGATTCGCTGGTTTTTTATTTTTTAAGATTTATAAGATAGGACTGTAAAATCTTTTAGATCAAACTATATCGATCGGATAACACTAGTCATATTAACGTGAATCATCCTTCTAAGAAGACTTTAATAAGATTTCAGATAAATACTTCTATACACTTAAATTAATAAGTTCGTGGAGCTCGATAGGAAGTGAATGCATATAGAAATCAGAATCAGAAATAAAAGACTTATTTCTAAAATCCCGCGCATAAAAAAACACCCCCTTCGCTTGAAGGGGGATTTTGGAATAATGAGCTGGCGATGACTTACTCTCACATGGGTAACCCCACACTACCATCAGCGCTAAGAGGTTTCACTTCTGAGTTCGGGAAGGGATCAGGTGGTTCACTCTTGCTATGG